>NZ_JBEXCY010000075.1:0-48605 GCF_040605515.1 Dactylosporangium sp. NPDC005572
GTGAGCCGTCGACGCCGGCCTCGCGGATGAGGTACGCCTCCAGGCCCAGCCGCCGGTCGTCTCCGCGCCGCCGGCCGCCGTCGTGTCGGCGCCGCCCGGGCTGTCCACGTCGCCGGTCATCTCGACGCCGCCCGGCTACACGCCGGCCGCCGCGTCGGTGACCTCGGCGCCGCCGGTCACGTCGACCCCGCCCGGGTACAGCCCGGCGCCCTACACGCCGCCGGCGCCGACCTACGCGCCGGCGCCGCCGATCCCGCCGACCTTCCAGCAGCAGCCCGTTCCGGCGTCGATGCAGTCGATTCCGGTACCGCTGCAGGGTCCGCCTCCGCAGCCGAAGCCCGTGGCGCCGCTGCCGGTGGCGCCCGCACCGGTCGCGCCGCCGCCCGTGGCGCCGGAGCCGGTCATCCCGCCGCCCACGGCGACCGAGCCGCAGTTCACCTCGCTCATGCCGCCGCCTCCGCCGGGCATCGCCCCGCTGATCGCGG
Organism: Dactylosporangium sp. NPDC005572; assembly: GCF_040605515.1. Classification (NCBI taxonomy): domain Bacteria; kingdom Bacillati; phylum Actinomycetota; class Actinomycetes; order Micromonosporales; family Micromonosporaceae; genus Dactylosporangium; species Dactylosporangium sp. NPDC005572. Next base: position 486 of record NZ_JBEXCY010000075.1, read on the forward strand.
GCCTCGAGCCGGCCGAGCCCTCGCTTCCCTCGCGCTTCGAGACCTCGTACGGCTACGACCCGCTCGCCTCGGCCTCCGCACCGCCGGCCGCCTCGGTCACCTCGGTGCCGCCGGTCGACACCGGCTCGATGCGGCTGAGCGACCTGAGCTCGCTCGGCGAGCCGCCCGTCCTCGACCCGGCCGCCCAGGCGCCGGGCCCCCGACCCGGATGGCCGCTCAACGGCTCAGAGCCGTTCTCGTTCTCCGACCCCCTGGCGCCGTCGTCCGAGCTGAGCAGCCTGCCCCGCCTGAGCGACATCCCGGCGCCGCCGGCCGACCTCGACCTGGAGCGGTCCGCCGACCTGGGTCGTTCGTCGGACATCGGGCGGTCGGAGATCCTGAGCCGGTCCGAGCTGAGCCGGTCGGACCGCCCCCGGTCCGAGCGCAGCCGCTCCGAGCGGAGCCGCTCGGCCGAGTTCGACGAGCAGCCGACGCGTTCCGAGTCGCGGCGGGCCGAGCGCAACCGCGCCGAGGCCGCCGAAGCCGAGCCGGCCCGCAGCGAGCGGTCCCGCACCGAGATACCGCGGTCGGAGCGGCCCCGGACGGAGATCCCCCGGTCCGAGCGTCCCCGCGGCGAGATCCCGCGCAGCGAGCGGTCCCGGTCGGAGCGTCCGGCCGAGCGCCCCGCTGAGCGTCCGGCCGAGCGCCCCGCTGAGCGTCCGGCCGAGCGCCTCGCTGAGCGTCCGGCCGAGCGCCAGGTCGAGCTGCCCCGCCAGCGCGAGGGCCGTGTGCCCCCGCCGTGGCAGACCGGCGACCTGCCGGCCGAGCCGGCGGGCCTTCGGCTGGTCGAGCCGGCCCCGGTGCCGGACCCGGCCCTGGCCGCGGGCTACAGCGGCGAACTGAGCGGCGACTACAGCGGCGAGTTCCGCTTCGAGCCGCCCGCGCTCCGCCTGGTGGAGCAGTCGACCGAGCGCGCCACGGCCCGCAGCAGCGGCAGCGGCGCCGGCCGCAGCCGCCGCGCCGCGGCCGAGCGCGCCGAGGCCGCCGCCAAGCCCGCCGACGACGGCGACGGCGACCTGCTGATCTTCGCCGCGGCCCGGTCCGCCTGGTTCACCGACTGGGACGCCGACGCAGACGCCGAGCAGCCGGTCGAGCGTCCGGCCGTCAGCTGGGAGAACTCGAACGACTCGGCCTGGCAGGCGGCCCAGCGGGCCAGCGCGCCGGAGGTCGTCGAGGAGACCCACTCGGGCCTGCCGCGGCGCGTCCCGCAGCAGAACCTGGTGCCCGGTGCCCCGGTCAACGCGCCGGAGCGCCCGCTGCGCATCGTCCGCGACGCGGCCCAGATCGCCGCGCACACCACCGGCTACTTCCGCGGCTGGCGCCGCGGCCAGGAGGTCGGCGGCTTCGCGGTCGGCGGCCGGCCGGGCCGCGAGTCGGCCGGCGGCTGGGACTTCAGCCGCGAGGCGAGCCGGGACTACCAGGAGCGCGAGTACGAGTACCGCTCGGCTCGCCGCTGACACCACGAACGCGACAAGGGCCGCCCCCGGACTTCCGGTGGGCGGCCCTTTCGTATGCCCTCAGTGGCCCGCAGCGGCCGCCGTGAGTCGTGGGGGTAGCCGGGTATACCATCGACGCTGCCGGATGCCCTCAGCGGCCCTGCAGCCCGCCATCTCGACGCAGTGAGCGAAGCGATGCGGAACGTAACCTGTGCGGACACAAACGCGCACCGAGTGTCCCTCTCGGGCTACTCGGTGCGCGTCAGCGGCTGAGTGAGTGGTGCGCGCCGCGGGGGTTACGCGGGAGCGGTGGCGCGGGTGCGGCGCATCGACAGCACATACTCCACCAGGGAGATGAGCACGTTCTTCGTCGACTCGCGCGAGCGGGCGTCGCACGACACGACCGGGATGTCGCTGGAGACCGCGAGGGCCTCCCGGACATCGTCGGCGTTGTGGTACTGAACGCCGTCGAAGCAGTTGATGGCGACCAGATACGGCAGCCGGCGGTGCTCGAAAAAGTCGATGGCGGCGAAGCAGTCGGCGAGACGCCGCGTGTCCACCATCACGACCGCGCCGATCGCGCCCCGCACCAGTTCGTCCCACATGAACCAGAAACGCGTCTGGCCCGGCGTGCCGAAGAGGTACAGAATGAGATCACGGTCGATCGAGATGCGACCGAAGTCCATCGCGACCGTGGTCGTGGTCTTGCCGGGCACGTTGCGGGTGTCATCGACACCGACACCGGCGGAGGTCATGATGGCCTCGGTGGTCAGCGGGGTAATCTCCGAGACCGATCCGACCAGTGTGGTCTTGCCCACGCCGAAACCACCGGCGATGACGATCTTCGCTGACGTGACCCGCCCTGGGCGGACCGCCACGTCAGAGCCTCCGAAGTCCACTCAGCACCCTCTCAAGCAGTTCTGTGCCCACCGACTCGTTATCGTCGAGCGAGGTCGGCTCGTACACCGCGACCAGTCCATCGGCAGCCATGTCCGCCACGATGACCCGGGCGACACCCAGCGGGAGCTGCATGCGCGCCGCGATCTCGGCGAGAGACTGCAAGCGACCGTCGCAAAGCGTGGAGATGTATTGCTGCTCCTGGCCGTGCGTGCCGCCCGGCCTCGTATTGGCCGCACGGCCACGCACGGTGGTCTCGACCAGCGCCTCGATCGCAATTTCAAGCTTGGGCTTGGTGCGACCTCGGGTGACGGCGTACGGCCTTACCAACGCGCCCGTTGGCTCATCGCGTTCGGCCATGTTCGCCGTTCACCTCCTCACTCGTCGGGCCTCGTCAACAGCAAATAACTCGTAGAGCTCTGTCACCTAATTCAGCTTCAGCCGAGCATAGAGGCGGTTGGCCGAGGCGGAGGCGTCAGTGCGTCACCGACCCTATCGACCAGCAGCGCCATTTCGTAGCCGACCTGACCGACGTCGCAGGCGCGGGCCGCGAGGACCGCGAACGACGAGCCATCGGAGATCGACATCAGGAACAGGAAGCCGTTGTCCATTTCCACGACCGTCTGGAGCACCGCACCGCCCTCGAAGCAGCGGGAGGCGCCCTGGGTCAGGCTCACCAAGCCGGACGCGATCGCGGCGAGCTGGTCGCCCCGGTCACGCGGCAGATCACGAGAGGCCGCCAACAGCAGACCGTCGGCCGAGACGGCAACCGCATGGGCCACCCCAGGCACCCGGTCTGCGAAGTTGGCGAGGAGCCAACCGAGATCCTGCGTAGAAGTCATGCCTCTTGCTCCTTGCCAACCTGCGAGTTTTGAGGCCCGGCCGAAGTCGGCTCCGGGGTTTTCGAGTCGTCGGACCGCGTGCGGCCGCGCTGAACGCCTCGGTGGTACGCCGACAACAGGCCGCGCACGGACTCCGGCGTCCGCTTGTGCGCACTGGCGGTGGCCTTTTCGACCCCTCCGGGAACCAGCTGCGACATCGGGACCCGCTTGGGCAAACCCCGATCGGTCGTAGAGAATTCCTGCGCTTCGGCGAGTGCCGATGCCGCTTGCCATCCTTCGTCTGCCGCAGTGTGCCAGTTTACTGCCGGAACGCCCGTCGTCCGGTCGGCCGAACCTCGCGAACCTTCACCCGGAGTGCGGGTTTCAAATCGCTGCGGCGGCACGTATGGGGACGGAGCGTCGCTGTAGGTGACCTCGACGGGCCGGGTCGCGGACGTGCCGTTCTGGACCGGCGAATCGGTGGGCTGGGCCACCGGCGCGGGGTCGTCGAACGTCGGCCGCTTGCTCGTCGTCTGGAACCACGCCGACTCGAGCTCCCGGAAGATCGGCAGCTCCATCGTCTCGTCGACGAACCGCTGGCGCGAGCTCGCGGTGTCGGTCTCCGCCGGCGCCGGGTCCCAGTCGAGACGCACCCGCGGGATCTCGGCCGTCATGTCGACGGCCGGCTGCGGCTGCGGCTCCGGCTGGTGGTACATCGGCTCGGGCGCGGGCGGCTGCTGAAGGTGCGGCGGCGGCGCCGGGGTGGAGGCCGGCGGCCACGCGGGCGGCGCGAACGCCGCCGGCGGCTCGACCGTCTCCGACCGCTGACGCGGGATCTGACCGCTCACCTCGGCGTCGTCGGCGACCTCGCCGTCGAGCGTCCAGTTCTCGTTGGCCCGCCGCTGCGGCAGCGGGTTGAGGTCGCTGGGCGGGTTGCGCCGCGAGGAGTAGGGGTCGTCGTCATGGTTGTCGACGCCGGTCAGGTCGGACCAGGCCGGCAGGCTTCGCCCGCCGTTGCCGTTGGAGGGACCCTGACGCGGCGGCGGGCCGCCGAACGAAGGCCGCTCGACCGGCGGGGCCGGACGCGGCGGCGCGCCGTTGGCGAAGCCGTTGACCGTCGGGCGCTCGCCCGTGTTGCCCTGCCCGCCGAAGAGCCCGCTGCTGGTGAGCGTGCCGAAGCGCGGCCCGTTGGTGGGCCCGCTCTCCAGCGCCAGCGGTGAGGCGAGCGGCGAGCGCGGGGACTGGTTGGCCGGGCCGGCCGGGATGGGCCGGGCCTGGACCATGTCGTTGGGGCCGACGGCGGGCATGCCGGCGGTCGGCATCCCGGCGGTCGCCCGCCCGGACAGCGCCCGCGGCACGAGCACGCCGGCCGGCAGCGTGACGTCGGCGACGGTGCCGCGCTCGCGCGCGGTCCGCAGCTCGACCTTGACGCCGTGCCGGGCCGCCAGCCGGGCGACCACGACGAGGCCCATCATCCGGGAGACGGCGACGTCGACCATCGGCGGGTTGGCGAGGCGGTCGTTGAGCTCGGCCAGCTGCTCGGGCGAGATGCCGATGCCGTGGTCCTCGACCAGGAGCACCGAGCGGTCGCCCACGCGGCGGGCCTCGACGATGACGGCCGAGTCCGGCGGCGAGAAGGCGGTCGCGTTGTCGAGCAGCTCGGCGACCAGGTGGACCATGTCGTTGACCGCGTGGGCCGCGATCTCGATGTCCCGGTCGATCATGCCGAACTCGATGCGCGTGTAGTGCTCGACCTCGGACTGCGCGGCGCGGAGCACGTCCATGAGCGGGGCGGGCTCGCGCTGGATGCGGGTCGAGTCGGCGCCGGCGAGGACCAGAAGGTTCTCGTCGTTGCGGCGCATCCGGGTGGCCAGGTGGTCGAGCTGGAAGAGCTCGGCCAGGCGGTCGGGGTCCTCCTCGCCGCGCTCCAGCCGGTCGAGGTGACCGATGAGCCGGTCGACCAGGATCTGGGAGCGGCGGGCGAGGTTGACGAACATCGTCGCGACGGAGGCGCGCAGCGCGGCCTGCTCGGCCGCGGTGCGGACGGCCTCCAGGTGGACGGCGTTGAACGCCTCGGCCACCTGACCGAACTCGTCGCGACTACGGACCGGTAGTGGTTCGGCGATCTGCAACGCCACCTGATGTGGCGACATCTGGGTGGCCAGGGACGGGTCACGCAGTCGCTGCACCGCCTGCGGCAGGCCGAACTGCGCGACCGTCAGGGCGCCGTGGCGCAGCTCGCGCAGCGAGCGGGCCATCGACCGGGCCACGATCCAGGCGAAGAGGATGGCCAGCAGCAGCATGCCGAGCAGGGCACCGGCGGTGACGAGCACCTGGCGCTGCAAGTCGTTGCGGTGGGCCGTCGCGGCTTCGATGTTGTGCTCGTCGAACTCGCTCTCGATGCCGCGGAGCAGGTTCGCCTTGTTGACCATGGCGTTGTCCCACGCCTGGGTCGTCGGCCGGTCATCCGGCAGCGCGTCGGTGGTCACCGGCGTCAGCTTGCCCTCGAACTGGGCGGCCTCGCGCAGGTCGGAACCGGCGATCTTCTTGTCGAAGAGGTCGCGGTGCCAGGGCTCGGAGACGATGCGGAACTGCTCCTCGGCCTGGTCGTAGCCGGTGAGCGTGGCGCTGAACTCCTTGCGCAGCTGCGGGCTGAACACGTTGCTGGTCAGGGCCCGGAGCACGACGACGCGCTCCAGCGCGACCTGCTCCTTCATCTCCGAGATCGCGGCTGCGGCGCGCATGTCGGCACCCAGCGACGGGTTGCTGGACAGCTCCGCGGCGCTGTCGCGGATGCCGAGCAGGTCGTCGATCAGCGTGCGGTACTTGCTGACGACGACGCTCGCCGGCAGCTCCTTGCCGCCCTCGGTGATCTGCTTGCGCATCCCGGACAGGTCGAGCAGCTGCGTGTCGATCGTGGTGAGCTGCCTGCGGAATTCCTCCGGCGGGTCGGCGAGACCGGAGCGGGTGAGCCGGTAGTCCTTGCTCACGTCGTCGGTCTTCTGGACCTGCCGCTCGAAGGTGGCGCGGGCCTCGACGTCGCCGGCCTTGCCGATCACGCCGAGCAGCAGGGCCGCGTTGGCGCGCTCGCTCTGCAGCTCGTGGATCAGGCGGGAGGCCTGCAGCGACAGGCCGGAGAGGGTGCGGGCACGGTCGGCGTCGTTCGCCTCGCCGATGTTGCCCACCAGACCGTTCGTGCCGACCACGATCGTCGCGATGATGGGGACGATCATGATCAGGCCGAGCTTCGACCAGATCGGCAGGTCTCGGAGCCTTCCGACCGGGAAACGCAGACGCGACGAGACGGGCTCCCGCGTCTGTGGCCGTTTGCTCACTTCACCGCCCTCCGAACCGGCGCCTTGTGGAACAGCAGGCACCCGCGACCGGCCGACCCTACTGGGCCAGACCCCCGAGATTCCACCATGTCGCGTCCCAAGAAGAAAGCCCAGGTCTCGCGCTGCACGATATGCACCAGGATGAAAGAAAGGTCCGTTTGGTAGGGATATCCGGCTATCGTCCGTGCACCCTGGGCGATTTACCCGATGCACCCAGATGATCGCGGACGACAAAGCCGGACATCCCGGCCCGACGATCAGGCCAGCTTGGCATACGCGGGCTTGATCACATCGTTGATCAAGGCCAGCCTTTCATCGAACGGAATGAACGCACTCTTCATGGCATTCACCGTGAACCACTGCAACTCCGACCAGCCGTAGCCGAAGGCCTCGACCAGCAGCGCCATCTCGCGGCTCATGGAAGTGCCGCTCATCAGCCGGTTGTCGGTGTTGACGGTGACCCGGAACCGCAGGTCACGCAGCAGCCCGATCGGGTGCTCCCGGATCGAGGCGGCGGCGCCGGTCTGCACGTTCGACGACGGGCACAGTTCCAGCGGGATGCGCTTGTCGCGAACGTAGGCGGCGAGCCGGCCGAGCGAATTGTCCGGCCCGATGTCGTCGACGATGCGCACACCGTGTCCGAGCCGGTCGGCGCCGCACCACTGGATGGCCTGCCAGATCGACGGGAGCCCGAACGCCTCGCCGGCGTGGATGGTGAAATGCGAGTTCTCGCGCTGGAGGTATTCGAAGGCGTCCAGGTGCCGGGTGGGCGGGAAGCCTGCCTCGGCCCCGGCGATGTCGAAGCCGACGACGCCGGCGTCGCGGTACCGCACGGAGAGCTCGGCGATCTCCATGGACCGCGCGGCGTGCCGCATCGCGGTCAGCAGCGTGCCGACCCGGATCGGGCTGCCGGCGGCCGCGGCCTCGGCCGAGCCGTCGCGGAACCCGTCCAGCACCGCCTCGACCACCTGGGGCAGCGTGAGGCCTCGCTCGAGGTGCTGCTCCGGGGCGAAGCGGACCTCGGCGTAGACGACGCCGTCGGTCGCCAGGTCGAGCGCGCACTCCCGGGCGACCCGGTGCAGGGACTCGGCGGTCTGCATGACGGCCACGGTGTGGGCGAAGGTCTCCAGGTACCGCTCCAGGGAGCCGGAGTCGGCGGCCGCCACGAACCACTCGCCGAGCCCCTCCGGCGTCGCCGCGGGCAGCTCGTGGCCGATCCCGGCGGCCAGGTCGAGGATGGTGGCGGGCCGCAGCCCCCCGTCGAGGTGATCGTGGAGCAGGGCCTTGGGCGCGCGACGGATCTCGTCGTAGGTGGGAGCAGCCATGGTGGACATGGAACGACACTAGTGGGGTGCACCCCGCCGTCATCACATATCTGCGCTGTCCGGTCTGCCGGGATCCGCTGCACGCCGCCGAGCGGTCGCTGCGCTGCCCGCGGGGGCACTCGTTCGACGTCGCCCGGCAGGGGTACGTCGACCTCACGGCGGGCCGGGTCACCCACCCCGGGGACAGCGCCGAGATGGTCCAGGCGCGGGTCGACCTGCTGAGCGGGGGCCACTACGACCTGATCTCCGACGCGCTGGCCGCGTCGCTGCCGGGCGCCGGGTTCGTCGTCGAGGTCGGCGCCGGGACCGCCCACCACCTGGCCCGGGCGCTGCCACCGGACGCCTTCGGGCTGGCCGTCGACGTGTCCAAGGCCGCGCTGCGCCGGGCGGCCCGGGCCGACCCGCGCATCGGTGCCGTGCGGGCCGACGTCTGGCACGGCCTCCCGCTGGCCGACGGCGCGGCCGACGCCGTCCTCGACGTCTTCGCGCCCCGCTCGCCGGAGGAGTTCGCGCGGGTCCTGCGACCGGGCGGCCGGCTGGTCGTGGTCACGCCGGCCCCGGAGCACCTCGGCGAACTGGTTGCGGCGCTGGGCCTGCTCGGCGTCGGCCCGGACAAGCCGGCCCGCCTGGCGGCCGGCCTCGGCGAAGTGTTCGACCTGGAAGAACGCCGGCGGCTGACCGCGCCGCTGCGGCTGCGGCACGCGGAGGCGCAGGCGCTGGTGGCGATGGGTCCGAGCGCGTGGCACACCGACCCCGCGGCGGTCGAGGCCGCGCTGCGGGGGATGCCGGAGCCGATCGCCGTGACGGCAGCGGTGGAGCTGACCGTGTGGCGGCGCCGGTGAGGGCCTACGTCGAGAGGTCGACCTCTTCCCAGTTCGGGGGTTTACCGTGGTACGGGCCGGCGAAGATCACGGCCCACTCGAGCGCCCAGCGACGCTGCCCCACCGCGTTGGAGTCGATCTGTCCCGGCGGCGGCAGCCGGCGCCGCTCCGCCTCCAGGAAGGACCAGTCCAAGCAGTAATACAGGTCGAGCTGGACGGCGGCCGAGGCCGCGTCACGCGGCGCCGCGAGCGTGCGGCGGCGCCAGGTCAGGAACGACTCCCCCTGGGCCAGGTTGGGCAGGCGCTCCATCAGGCCGTCGGGCGACGGGCGCATCGGGTCGAGGTCCATCGCGATGCCGAGCAGCCACGACAGCGCGAACATCGCCTCCGCGTGCAGGGCGAACGACCGCTCGTCGCCCTTGCCGTCGGAGACGAACTGCCACTCCGGCGGGGTCAGCCGGTCGACCAGCCGAGCCTCCAGCAGCCACTGCATCGCAAGCTCGGGCGGCATGCCGAGGGCCCGCGCCAGGACCACGTTGAGGATGGCGGTGCGCGCCTCGATCTCGGGCCCGGGACGCAGCTCCACGGTGTCTCCCGGCTCCCAGCACAGCGGGAAGTTCGGCGGCGGGAGCGGGAGCCGCAGGCGGTGCAGCTCCTCGAGGCTGGTCTCCCGGACCCGCTGCGGATCGGGCGCCGTGTCGGTCACCCGCGCACTGTAACCCGTTGTTTAGTCCGGGTCCCTATTGGCCAGCTCAGGACCGAACGCGGGGAGGCAGATCGCGATGTACTCCGCGCCCTCCTCGGTGGGCGTGGTGTAGCGGATCCGCTCGCCGGCCCGCGTCACGATCGCCTGACCGGCGGACACGTCCGTGACCCCGCCGTCGTGCTCGACGCGGACCGTGCCCCGCAGTACCACGGTGAACTCATCGAACGCCGGCGTCTGGAACGGCTCCGTCCAGCCGCCCGGGGCGAGCATCTTGGCGACGGACACGGCGCTCTCGCCGGAGTTGACGCGGCCGACGTACTCGTCGATCACCTTGCCGCCGGGCACGGGGATCTGGGTCGGGGCCTTGATGAGCTCGGGCATCAGTCGGCCCAGAGCCGAAGGCCGCGGCCAAAAGGAGGGTTCATGAGATCCTGTCCAGGATGAGCTTGCGCGGGTTGGGCGGAGCGTCGGCGATCGTCGCCGCGCCGCGGGCCACCTCCAGGGCAGCCGGCAGGCGCGCCGCGTCCTCGGCGCGCAGCTCCATGATCACATCGCCGGCGCGGACCGCCGCGCCGGGCTTGCGGTGCAGGATGATCCCGGCCGAGGCGCTCACCGGGTCCTCCTTGCGGGCGCGGCCGGCGCCGAGGCGCCAGGCGGCCACGCCGACAGCGTACGCGTCGAGGGTGGCCAGGTAGCCGTCGCGGTCGGCGGTGATGTGCTCGACCTCGCCGGCGACCGGCAGCGGCGCCTCGGGGTCGCCGCCCTGCGCACGGACCATGGCCTTCCACGCGTCCATCGCGCGGCCGTCGGCCAGCGCGGCCTGCGGGTCGGCGTCGGGCAGCCCGGCCGCGTCGAGCATCTCCCGGGCCAGGGCGAGGGTCAGCTCGACCACGTCGGCCGGGCCGCCGCCGGCGAGCACCTCCAGCGACTCCTCGACCTCGACGGAGTGCCCGACCGCGCGGCCGAGCGGCACCTCCATGTCGGTGAGCAGCGCGACCGTGGTGACGTCGTGCGCCTTGCCCAGCTCGACCATCGTGCGGGCGAGCTCGCGGGCGTCGGCGACGTCACGCATGAAGGCGCCCGAGCCGAACTTCACGTCGAGGACGAGCGCGCCGGTGCCCTCGGCGATCTTCTTGCTCATGATCGAGCTGGCGATCAGCGGGATCGCCTCGACGGTGCCGGTGACGTCGCGCAGCGCGTAGAGCTTGCGGTCGGCCGGGGCCAGGCCCTCCCCCGCGGCACAGATGGCCGCGCCCACCGTGCGGAGCTGCTCGGCGAACTGCTCGTTCGTCAGCTTGGTGCCGAAGCCCGGGATGGCCTCCAGCTTGTCCAGCGTGCCGCCGGTGTGGCCGAGGCCGCGGCCGGACAGCTGGGGTACCGCGGCGCCCAAAGCGGCGACGAGGGGCGTCAACGGCAGCGTGATCTTGTCGCCCACACCGCCCGTGGAGTGCTTGTCGACCGTCGGGCGGCCGACCTTCGACAGGTCCAGCCGCTCGCCCGACGCGATCATGGCGGCGGTCCAGCGGGCGATCTCGCCGGGCGTCATGCCGTTGAGCAGGATGGCCATGGCCAGGGCCGACATCTGCTCGTCGGCGACGACGCCACGCGTGTAGGCGTCGACCACCCAGTCGATCTGCGCGTCGCTGAGGACGCCCCTGTCCCGTTTGGTGCGGATGATGTCGACCGCGGCGAAGCTCATGGTGCGCTCCAGTCCTGCTCGATGCCGGCCGGCCGGGGGGTGTCCCCGGCCCAGCTCGCAGTGCCCTGCGCGTCGACCACGACGACGCGCGGGGTGCGGATCCGGCCCCAGTTGACGCCCTCGGCGGCGGTTTCCCAGGACGGGCCCTCCTCCAGGATGCCCGCCGGCTCGTCGTCGCCGGTGCCCGACGAGCGCTCCCAGTACGCCGTCCAGACCTGGCGGCCGTCGGCTACGTCCGGGTGGACGAAGACGGTGCCGCTGCCGACCTTGAGCGCGAGCGCCGCCGGGACCGTCGGCTGGCGGTCCCGCTCGGCGGCGATGCGCGCCAGGTCGGTGTCGTCGAACGCGAACGGCAGCAGCTGCGACATCGGCACCGGGCCGCTCGCGTGGTCGATGAGCAGCGTCGGGCCGCCGTGCTCCCAGAGCAGCTGGCGGCAGCGCCCGCACGGCATGAGCGGGCGCCCGTCGGCGTCGACGCAGGCCAGCGCGACGAGCCGCCCGCCGCCGGTCACCTGGAGGCTGGAGACCAGCCCGCACTCGGCGCACAGGCCCAGCCCGTACGACGCGTTCTCCACATTGCAGCCCACGACGACCCGGCCGTCGTCGACGAGCGCCGCCGCGCCGACCGGGAACTTCGAGTACGGCGCGTAGGCGCGCTCCATCGCCGTGACGGCCGCGCGGCGCAGCGCGGCCCAGTCCAGCTCCACCGTCGTCATCCTCCGCGTCTGTACGGCTTGCCGTCCGCGGCAGGCGGTCGGAGCCGTTGTGCGGCGAGCGCCAGCACCACGAGGACCGTGATGTAGGGCGCGGCCTGCACGAGTGCCGTCGGGATCTTGTCCACCGAGAAGAACAATACGTAGGACAGGACGCCCAGTACGGCGGAAGAGATGGCCACCACACGGTTGCGCCGGCGGAACTCCCACACGGCGAGCGCGAGCAGCAGCGCCCCGACGAGGATGAGCAGGGCGTGTACCGACTCGCTGCCCCTTCGCAGCTGGAGCGCGTCGGTGTAGCCGAACAGACCGGCGCCCAGCGCCAGGCCGCCCGGCCGCCAGTTGCCGAAGATCATGGCGGCGAGGCCGATGTAGCCGCGGCCGCCCGTCTGGCCCTCGCGGTAGATCGCGGAGCTGACCGTCGACAGGAACACGCCGCCCAGGCCGGCCATCGCGCCGGAGATGATCACGCCGTAGTACTTGTAAAGGTAAACGTTGATGCCGAGGCTCTCGGCCGCGTGCGGATCCTCACCGACGGAGCGCACCCGCAGGCCGAACGAGGTGCGCCACAGGAGCCACCAGCTCAGCGGGATCAGCAGTACCGCGAGGATCGTCACGATCGACACGTCGACCAGGAGGCCGCGCAGCACGCCGGCGACGTCGCTGACCAGGAACCACTGCCGCCGCTCGAGCCCGGCCAGGTCGTCGACGAACGGCACCGAGACGCGCGGCAGCCGCTGCGCGGTCGGCGACTGGGTCGCGCCGGCGCCGGGCGTGTCGCTCCAGGCGAGGAAGGAGAGGTACCGCGCGAGCCCCGGCGCCAGGATCGTCATCGCCACACCGGAGATGATGTGGTCGACGCCGAACGTGACGGTCGCGACCGCGTGCACAAGCCCGCCGACCGCGCCGCCCAGGATGCCGAGCAGCAGCCCGACCCACGGCCCGAACTCGATGCTGCCCCAGGCGCCGAACCAGGTGCCCAGGATGAGCTGGCCCTCCAGGCCGATGTTGACCACGCCGGCCCGCTCGGACCACAGCCCGCCGAGGCCGGCCAGGCCGAGCGGGATCGCGGCCTGCAGGGCGGCCTGGATCGCACCCTGCGAGGTGACGTCGTCGGCGCCGGTCAGCCAGTGGACCAGGGACAGGCCGATCAGCACGCCGGAGATGATCAGCAGGATCTTCGGGGTGCTCAACCGCCGCGTCTTCGGCTTGCCCGCCGGGGCCGCCGGGGCGGTCGAGAGCATCGTGTCGGCGGTCACTTCGACTCCTCGGCGGCGGTCGGGTTCTCGGCGGTCGGGGCGAGAGGGGCCGAGCCGGCCGGGGCCGCGGTTGCGACGCCGACCCGTTTCTGCTGCGCGCGCCGGCCGATGCGGGCGGCGAGCTCGTAGGCGATGACGACGGAGAGCACGGCGACGCCCTGCATGATCAGGACGATCTCCTTCGGGATGCCCTCCAGGTCGAGGATCAGCTGGGAGCGTCCGAGGAAGCCCCACAGCAGCGCGCCGAGCGCCATGCCGATCGGGTGGTTGCGCCCGAGCAGGGCGACCGCGATGCCGGTGAAGCCGATACCGCCGAAGCCCTCGGTGTAGGTGTGGCTCTCGCCGAGCATGCGGGGCAGGTTGACCAGGCCGGCGATGGCGCCGGAGACCAGCATCGCGGTGATGACCATGCGCTTGGCGTCGACGCCGCTGGCCACGGCGGCGCTCGGGTTGTAGCCGGTGGCCCGCAGGTCGAAGCCGAAGCGCGTGCGACCGATGCCGAACCAGTAGACGACGCCGAGGATGACCGCGATGACCAGGAAGCCGAGCACCTTCTGATCGGTGCCGGAGACGATCGGCAGGCCGGGCATCCAGGAGTTCTCGGGCAGGATGCCGGTGGTCTTGATCTGGGCGCCCGGCTCCTGCACGCCCCAGTGCTCGTTGAGCAGCCAGGTGACGACCAGACCGCCGATGGCGTTGAGCATCAGGGTGGAGATGACCTCGCTCACCCCGCGCTGGGTCTTGAGCAGCGCCGCGATGAGCGACCACAGCGCGCCGAAGATCATCGCCACGACGATGATCAGCACGATCCGCAGCGGGCCGGGCATCCAGCTCATGAACGAGGCACTGGCCAGGGCCCCGGCGAAGAAGGCGCCGACCTTCGACTGGCCCTCGACGCCGATGTTGAACAGGCCCATCTTGAACCCGATGGCGACCGCGACGGCGGCGATGTAGAACTCGCTGGCCTTGTTCAGGATCTCCACCTGGGAGTCCGGCGTGAGGCCGAAGTCGTACATCTGCTTGAAGGCGTTGATCGGGTCCTTGTCGCTGATCAGCAGCGCGATCGACGAGATCGCCGCCGCGAGGGCCAGCGCCGCGACCGGTGCGATGAGCTGCGGCAGCAGCTTGCCGAGGTCGATGCGCCGGGCGCCGGTCACGGGGGCGGTCATGCTGCGGCCTCCTGCTCGCCGGATGCGCCGGTCATGGCGGTCCCGAGCTGCTCGGGGGTGACGGTTGCCGGGTCGGCGTCGGCCACCAGCCGGCCGCCGTAGATCACCTTGAGCGAGTCGGACAGGCCGATGAGCTCGTCGAGGTCGGCCGAGATGAGCAGCACGCCCATGCCGGCGATGCGCGCGTTGCGGATGTGGTCCCAGATCGCGGCCTGGGCGCCCACGTCGACCCCGCGGGTCGGGTGGGCGGCGATGAGCACCTTGGGCGCGTGGCTCATCTCCCGGCCGACGATGAGCTTCTGCTGGTTGCCGCCGGAGAGCGCCACGGCGGCGACGTCGATGCTGGGGGTGCGCACGTCGTACTCGGCCACGATCCGGGTCGTGTCGCGCCGCGCCCCGCCGACGTCGATGAGGAAGCCGCGGGCGTTGGGCTTCTCGGTCTGGTGGCCGAGGATCCGGTTCTCCCAGAGCGGCGCGTCGAGCAGCAGGCCCTGGCGGTGCCGGTCCTCCGGGATGTAGCCGATGCCGGCCTCGCGCCGCCGGCGGGTGGGCCAGCCGGACACGTCGGTGTCGCCGAGCCGGATCGTGCCGGTGGCCGGCCGCATGCCCACGATCGCCTCGGCGAGCTCGGCCTGGCCGTTGCCCTCGACGCCGGCGATGCCGACGACCTCGCCCCGGTGGATCGTGAACGTCGCGTCGGCGACGAGCGGGCGGCCGTCCGCGCCGAGGACCGTGAGCCCCTCGACGACCAGCGCCGGGACGTCGGTGACGGTCGACTCGCGGGCCTCCGGGCTGGGCAGCTCACTACCGACCATGAGCGTCGCCAGCTCGCGGGCGGTCACGTCGGCCGGCTTGACCGAGGCGACCGTGGTGCCGCGCCGGATGACGGTGATGTCGTCGGCGACGGCCCGCACCTCGTCGAGCTTGTGCGAGATGAACAGGACGGTCAGGCCCTCGCGGATGAGCTCACGCAGGTTGCCGAAGAGCTCGTCGACCTCCTGCGGCACGAGGACCGCGGTCGGCTCGTCGAGGATGAGGATCCGCGCGCCGCGGTAGAGCACCTTGAGGATCTCGACCCGCTGGCGGTCGCCCACGCCCAGGTCCTCGACCAGCTCGTCGGGGTCGACCCCCAGCCCGTACCGCTCGGAGACCTCCCGGATCCGGTCCTTGGCCGGCCCGCCGATGCCGTGCAGCTTCTCCGCGCCCAGGACCACGTTCTCCGTGACGGTGAAGTTGTCGGCGAGCATGAAGTGCTGGTGGACCATGCCGATGCCGGCCTCGATCGCGCCCTGCGGCGACGAGAAGCGGACCGGCTTGCCCTCGATCACGATCTCACCCTCGTCCGGCGGCTGCATGCCGTAGAGGATCTTCATGAGGGTCGACTTGCCTGCACCGTTCTCACCGACGATCGCGTGGATCGTGCCCTTCCGGACGGTGAGGTTGACGTCAGAGTTCGCCACAACGCCGGGGAATCTTTTGGTGATCCCCTTGAGCTCGACGGCGGGTGGTTCCGCGGTCATCCAGAGGCTCCTAACACGTGCTGGCGGGGGACCGGATCACAGTCCCCCGCCAGACACCGGATGTCTACTACTACTTGGTCGGCACCGTGATCTTGCCGGACACGATGTCGGCCTTGAACGCGTCGAGCTTGGTCTTGATGTCGTCGACCTGCCCACCGGAGGTGGCGTAGCCCACGCCGTCGGCCTTGAGGTCGAACACCGTCGGGCCGGCCTTGAACTTGTCGTCGGCGAAGTCCTTGACGAAGTTGAAGACCGCGTTGTCGACCCGCTTGAGCATCGACGTCATGATGACGGCCTTGAGGCTCGCGTCGGTCACGGTGTTGTACTGGTCGGAGTCGACGCCGATGGCCAGCTTGCTCTTGGCCTTGGCGGCCTCGAAGACGCCGGTGCCGGAGCCGCCGGCGGCCGCGTAGATGACGTCCGCACCCTGGTCGTACATGCCGCTGGCGGCCGTGTTGCCACCGGTCGGGTCGTTGAAGCCCTTGCAGGCCTCGGCCGGGGTCGACAGGTAGTTGGTCAGGACCTTGACGTCGGCCTTGGCAGCCTTGGCGCCGGCCGCGAAGCCCGCCTCGAACTTCTTGATCAGGTCGACCTGGCAGCCACCGATGAAGCCGACCGTGCCGGACTTCGTCTTGAGGGCGGCGGCGGCACCGACCAGGAAGGAGCCCTGCTCCTCCGCGAACACCAGGTCGGCCACGTTGTCGGCGGTCGTGCCGCCGTCGACGATGGCGAACTTCGTCTTCGGGCAGTCCTTCGCCGCGCGGGCGAGCGGGCCGTTCTTGGCGTCGGCGCCGTCATAGACGAAGCCGACCGCGATGACCGGGTTGTAGCCGTTGTCGCAGAGCAGCTTCAGCCGCGCGTACTTGTCGTTCTCGCTCTCGCCGGCGACCGCTGCGAGGTCCTTGACCTCGACATTGAGCTCGCTCTTGACCCGGTCGAGACCGGCGGCGGCGGAGTCGTTGAAGGACTTGTCGCCCCGGCCGCCGATGTCGAAGGCGAGGCCGACCTTGACGTTCTTCTTGGCGGGCGCGCTGCTGTCGCCGCTCGTCCCCGTGTCACTGTCGTCGCCGCAAGCGGCCGTGCCCAACGCGACAAACGCCACCGCGGCGGCCGCGAGAACCTTCATCCCACGCACTCGGCGCAAGACGGTCTCCCTTCCCAAAGCACCGCCCCAACGCGGTGAACCCAACGGCGGGAGCGTACGCCTTCCCACCGACAGTTCCGCCATTCGCTGCCGGGTTGGGAGGAGTGCGTTATAGGGCCGTGACGTGCCAGCAGTCGGTCGGACCTACTGAGATAGATCTTGTAACACGCGGTTTACCTCCAAAAGACCGCAACGGCGGCGTTAACCAGCGTTAACCCAACCAATGCGAGGAAGTGCCCCGTGTTGACCACGTCCCGTTTGCGGGAGAAGAAGGCCATGACGAAGATCATCAGTCCGATGACGCCCTTGACGGCCAGCTTGGCCGGGTCGGGCTCCGCGTCGCCGCCGCCCCGCAGCGGAGCGGCCAGCCCGAGGCCGGTCAGGACCTGGATCCCGGCGCCCCAGACCATGGCGCTGTTGATCCGGAGGGGTTTCGCAATGTACTGCGTGACAGCACCACCGAGCAGCAGGGCGAACCCGATGAGGTGGGCATAGAGCAGGATGAGACGCAACGCTTCCACCAGCGCAAGGTAGCGGCTCGTTGACTCTCCCCCTACTGGAGGGTCGATGCTGGGTGGCGTGAACATCGGGGAGCTGTCCCGCCTGACCGGACTGCCGGTGAAGACGATTCGGTACTACTCGGACGTCGGGTTGGTGCCGGAGGCGGAGCGATCGCATGCCAACTACCGGCGGTACGACCACAGCTCGCTTGTGCGCCTCGAGTTCGTCCGCACCCTGCGCGAGCTGGGCCTGGACATCGCCACCATCCGCCGGGTCCTGGACAACGGGGTCGACCTGGCGAGCGTCGCCGCGGCCCACGCCGAGGCGATCAGCGTGCAGATCCGGGTGCTGCGGCTGCGCCGGGCGGCCCTGCGCGCGGTGGCGCGCCGCGACCCCTCACCTGCGGAGCTGGAGCGGATGGCCCGCATCGCCCAGGCGTCCGCCGACGAACGCCGGCGGATCGTCGACGAGTTCTTCGACAGCATCTTCGCGGACCTGCCGACCGCCGCTTCGGAGGAGGCGGCGAAGTTCGCCGGCATGATGCGCAGCGCGAGCCCGGACCTGCCGGACGATCCGACGGACGAGCAGGTGGACGCGTGGATCGAGCTGGCGTCGCTCGTGCGGGAGCCCTCCTTCCGCGACCGGCTGCGGGAGATGGGCCGCCGCTCGTTCGGCCCGTCGGCTTCGCCGAGGTCGGTGCCCACCGAAATATCCGACATTTCATGGTTTACTGACCACATTGCGGCGGCGATGGATCGCGGGGTGACCCCGGAGGACCCGGCGGCGGCCGCGGTGGTGGCATCGGTGACGGCCCGCTGGACGGCGGCCTTCGACCGGGTGGACGACGCCGCGTACCGCACGGAGCTGATCGAGGGCCTGGAACTGGCGATCGACCCGCGGGCGGAGCGCTACTGGCAGCTGATGGCCGTGATCAACGACTGGCCCCCGATCCCGACGACAACCCACCGCTGGACCTGGTTCCTGTCAGCCCTGAAAGCCCACACCTGACCCTCCGCGTCGACCGGGCCGAGCGCTCGCCACCCCAAACGCCGATCTTGAGTGTGGAGAGCGCGGCCCCCGGCGGACCTGAGGCCGACGGGGCCGAACGACTCCATGATCATGGGAAACATCTGGTCGCTGGTGCAGCCAGAAGTTTCCCTTGATCATGGGCGTCGCGGGTGATCGCCGATTGGGGCGGTCCACGCCACGGCCTCGCCGGCGAAAGCACCGCTGCGGCGAGCTCGCCCGTGACGGACGAGCTCGCCAAAGGCACGACGGCGTGGATCAGGACGTGAGTTTCGCCGCGATCCGTGCGAAACCGGCACGAATGTCATCGACGGACGGCGGCTCGTGCGTGTGGTCGTCGTCCTCGTGGTCGTGATCGTGGTCGTGGTGGTGGTCGCCCAGCTCCTCGTCCAGCGCCGCGGTCTCCAGGTCCTCGTTCTCGGCGGCCATCCGCGAGGCGGCGATGTCGCCCTGGATCTGGGCCACGGTCACGTGCGGCTGCAGCGGCTCGACCACCGCCATCAGGTCCTCGTCGGCGACGACCGCCTCCGCGAGGGCCAGCGCGTGCGCCCGCTCGTAGGGGCCGCAGACGACCGGCTCCCATTCCTCCTCGTCGTCCATCGGGCCGAAGGTGATGATCCACGGCAGCGTCAGCGCCGGCGCGTCGGCCGGCAGGTCCAAAGTCACGAGTGCACCCACGGCGCCCATCATGACGGGTCGGAGCGCTCGGTCGGCGCCGAACCGCCGGAAGCCACGATCCGCGCCGCCCGCTCCGTGGTCTCGGCCGCCTCCTCGACCAGCTGCGCCGCGTGCTCGGCCGCCCGGACGTCGGCGGGGGGCCGGCCGCCGGCCAGGTCCTTCACCCGGCCGTGCGGGCTGGTCGCCGACAGCGCGGCGGCGAAGAGCAGCAGCTGGTGCAGCAGGTACATGTACAGCAGCAGCCCGATGGTGCCGGCGACCAGCTGGTAGGCCGGGTTGTGCTCGGTCCGCGTGATGTACCACTTCCCCAGGGTCTTGAGCAGGCCCAGCCCGACGGCGAACAGCAGCGCGGACGGCCACAGCCGGCGCAGCGACATCCGGAGCCGGGGCACCCCGACCAGCAGGGCCGCGCCCAGGATGAGGTCGACGATCCCGGACAGCAGCGAGGACGTCCCGCGCAGCGCGACGCGCACCGGGTCCTGCTCGAAGTCGCCGGCCAGCCAGTACAGCAGCTCCTGCACGCCGGCGAAGATGCCGATCGAGATCAGCAGCAGCAGGCCGAGCGCCACCAGGACGCCGAGGTCCACCAGCCAGCGGACGATCGCGTTGCCGGGGTGCTCCTGGAGCTTCCACAGCGCGCGCTGCGAGGAGCGCAGGTTCTCCACCCAGCCGACGCCCGCGATGATCAGGCCGACGAGGGCGATGATGCCGATCTGCTGGCTGCCGGCGAAGATCTCGTCGGAGTGCAGTTGCGGCAGGTTGGCCTGGAGATAGACCTGCACGCGGGCGACGACCGCCTGGTTGCCGCCGAGCACCCGGCCCAGGATCCAGAACGCGACGACGGCCATGGCGAAAACGGCGAAGAAGCCGTAGTACGCGGTCGCGGCGGCGAGCCGGGCCGCGTCGACGTCGAAGTACCGCTGCTGCGCACGCCAGACGTGATCGAACATCCGCGAGCGGCGCCGCCCCGCGGCAACCGCCCGGTCGAAGCCGGCCTCCAGCCGGTCGAACAGGCCCACCCCTCAATCGTCCGTCGCGAGGCGGTACTCCGCATGGGAACGCCATCGACCGCCGTCGTCGTGCTCGAACAGCGTGAACCCGGCGACGGCGAACGCCGCCTCGTAGCCGGCCAGGCCGGCGAAGACGGCGTCGAGCTGCTCCGGCGCCACGTCGTGGGCGACCGTGACGTGCGGGTGGTACGGGAAGCGGACGTCCGCCCGGATCGCCGCCGCGGAGAGCACCGCCGCGTGCAGCTGCTCGCACTCGCTGATCCCGGCCGCGACGGCCACGAACACCACCTGGGTCACCGGCCGGAACGTCCCGGTGCCGCGCAGCCGCAGGCCGAAGGCCGGGTGGCGGGCGGCCACCGCGGCCAGATGCCGGTCGATCTCCGGCAGGTCGCCGGCGTCGATCTCGGTCGGGCCGAGCAGCGTGACGTGGGCGGGCACATACGCGCCGACCGGGTCACCGGCGGCCAGCCGGGCGGCGGTCAGCTCGCTGCCCCAGGGGTCGGGGATGTCGATGGCGACGCCGATGGTGGTTTTGTCCACCTCAGTGTGCGGCACCGGGCGCGAGGAACCCGATGCGGTCGTACACCGTCTTCAGCGTCGGCACGGCAACGGCCCGCGCCTTTTCGGCGCCGATCGCGAGCAACTTGTCGAGCTGCGCCGGGTCGTCGAGGTACAGGTTGGTAGCCTCCTGGATCGGCTTGAGGAAATCGACGACGACCTGTGCCAGGTCCTTCTTCAGGTCGCCGTAGCCCTTGCCGTCGTACGCCGCGACGAGGTCGTCGATGGTGCGCCCGGTCAGCGCGGCGTAGATCGTCAGCAGGTTGGAGACGCCGGGCTTGTTCGCCTGGTCGAAGACGATCTCGCGGCCGGTGTCGGTGACCGCCGACTTGATCTTCTTGGCCGCCTTCGCCGGGTCCTCCAGCAGCTCGACCAGGCCGTTGGCGGTCGACGCCGACTTGGACATCTTGGCCGTCGGCTCCTGGAGGTCGGTGATCTTCGCCGTGTCCTTGATGATGTACGGCGAGGGCACGGTGAACGTCTGGCCGAACGTCGTGTTGAAGCGCTGCGCCAGGTCGCGGGTCAGCTCCAGGTGCTGCCGCTGGTCCTCGCCCACCGGCACCGCGTCCGCCTGGTAGAGCAGGATGTCGGCCGCCTGCAGGATCGGGTAGGTGAACAGGCCGACGCTGGAGCGGTCGGCGCCCTGCTTCTGCGACTTGTCCTTGAACTGCGTCATCCGGCTGGCCTCACCGAATCCGGTGATGCAGCCCATCACCCACCCGAGCTGCGCGTGCTCCGGCACGTGGCTCTGCACGAACAGCGTGCAGCGCTCCGGGTCGAGTCCCACGGCCAGCAGCTGGGCGGCGCTCACCCGGGTGCGCTTGCGCAGCAGCGCCGGGTCGTGGCCCATGGTGATCGCGTGCAGATCGACCACGCAGTAGAACGTGTCGTGCGTCTCCTGCATCGCGACCCAGTTGCGCAGGGCACCGAGGTAGTTGCCCAGATGGAATGAGTCAGCGGTGGGCTGAATCCCGGAGAGCACGCGCGGTCGGGCCGGAGACGACATGTCGGCCATTCTGTCAGGCGCAACCGGATGAGCCACACAGGCGTCTGTCTGGATAGCGTGACGACGAGGGGGAGGTGGCGCGGCGTGGGCGAGGAGCTGGAAGCGCGCGAAGCGGTCCGCGACGCGTACCAGGCGCACTACCGCCGGCTCGTCGCCGCCCTCTACGCGCTGACCGGCGACCACGCCGAGGCGCAGGACCTCGTCCAGGAGGCGTACGCGCGGGCGCTCGCCCGGCCGCGGCAGTTCCTCGACGTGGCCGACCCGGAGGCCTGGCTCCGCACCGTCGCCATGAACCTTGCACGGACGCGCTGGCGGCGCCGCCGACTGTTCGACACACTGGTGCGCAGCGGCCGCGTCGCCCGGCCGGTGGAGAGCGTGCCGGGCGTCGACCCGAACCGGGTCGCGCTGGTCGCTGCGCTGCAACAGCTGTCGCAGGCGACGCGGGAGACGATCGTGCTGCACCATCTCGCCGACATGTCGGTCCACGAGGTGGCCGACGCGTTAGGCGTGCCGGTGGGCACGGTGAAGGCGCGGCTCTCGCGGGGCCGGGCCATGCTCGCCACCCTGCTCAGCGACGGGGAGAGCGAGCCGGAGACGCCTCGGCGGCGGGTGGAGGCTCCAGAGGTACAGCAAGAGGTGCGCGATGCGCCCTGAGCTGGACTTCCGCGCCCTCCGTGCGCAGATCGAGGCGGCCACCTGGGTGCCCGACTTCAGCACGCTCTACCGCCGCGCCGGCCGGGTGCGGATCCGCGACCGGATGGCGGTCGTCGGCGCGCTCGTCGGCACGCTCGCCGTCTTCGCGCCGGTCGCCCTGGCCGGGATCTTCGGCCGGCCCACGCCCGCCGCCCTGGGCCCCAACCCGGACCTCGGCGAAGCCTGGTCGCCGAGCCCGGTGGTCTCGGCCGCCAGCCGGTATCCGTCGACGACGACGCTGCGGGCGGCGGCCGGTGCCCTGCCCGACAGTGTGGTGGTGGCGGTCGACGTCTGCGTCGAGGTGCCGCAGCACCGCCGGTGCAGCCTCCAGGTGACCATGCTGCGGGACGGCTCGGCCGACCGGCGCACCCCGTTCGTGCTCGACGCGCTGCGCCAGTCCCCGCTGGACAGGCTGGAGTCGGTCGAGCTGGTCCGCATCGTCGGCAACACGTTCATGCTGAGCGGCGAGGTGGGCGGGGGCTCGCGCACCTCCGTGCGGTTCAGCGTGGACGCGGCCGACGCCTCGACGCAGCCCGTGGAGAGCGGCTCGCCGGTGGTCGGGCCGAGCGACCGGCTGGTGCTGAAGCAGGGCGACACCGCGGTGCAGCTGGTGCAGTACGGCGACTTCTTCGGCCTCCGGTCGAGCGACGGCGCGCTGAGCCTGCTCGCCAGCCAGCCGCCGATGGCCCGGCGGGCGCTCGCCGGCGGGCTGCCCAAGGCCGCCGGCTGGTGGGTGGCCGGCGCCGACCTGGGGACCGGCCAGCCGGCCGTGGCGGTGAGCAAGGACCAGGGGCGGGGCTGGCTCGCGCGGAAGCTCGACGCGCCCGCCGGGCTCGACGTCCCGACGGTCGCGACGCTCGACGGCACCGTCGCGTTCGCGTTCGTCCGTTATCCGAACAGCATCCGGTTCTTCCGTACCGCTGACGGCGGCGACAGCTGGCTCGAGGTGCGCACGAAGATCGAGCTGCCGGCCCAGTTCACCAGCGACAAGGGGCTCGTCGGCCGCAGCTTCGGCGTGCTGACCCGCCCGGACCGCTCGCTGGTCATGTGGATCCAGGGCAACAGCGAGATGGTCTTCCTGGAGAGCCTCGACGGCGAGCACTTCGGCGTCGTCGCCGGCCCCGGCGGCCCGCTCGCCGCGGTCGAGAACGGCTTCGCGGCGCTCGGCTCGCCGCCGCGGGTCTCGCAGGACGCCCGGGCGTGGCAGGAGGCGACCCTCTCCGCGACGGTGCTGCCGAACTGACGGGAACCGGGGAGCCGCCCGGGGGATCGTGTACATCGTGAGCGACGTGGCCGAGGTGTACCACGCCTGTTACCGCAGGCTGGTCACGCAGCTCTACGCGTTCACGACCGACCTGACCGAGGCGCAGGACGTCGTCCAGGAGGCGTTCGCGCGGGCGGTCGCACGGCCGGGCGGGTTCACCGGGATCGACAACCCGGAGGCCTGGCTGCGCACCGTCGCGCTGAACGTCGTCCGCCGGCGATGGCGGCGCCGCAAGGTCCTCGACCTGATCCTGCTCCGGGACCGGCCGGCGCTCACCAGCACCGGTCCCGAGCCCGACCGGGCCGACCTGACCCAGGCGCTCGACGCCATACCACGCAGCTACCGGGAGGTCATCGTGCTGCACTACTACGCCGACCTCAGCGTGGACGAGATCTCGGCCGCGCTGAACGTACCCGCGGGCACGGTCAAGTCCCGGCTGTCCCGGGGCCGCGCGGCGCTCGCCGCGCTGCTGCCGGGCTATCGAGCCGAGGTGACCAGTGCCTGACCCGCTGGGGACCCGGCTGCGCGCGGAGCGCGACCGGCTCGACATCGACCAGCCGCCGCTCGCGGTGATCACGGCGCGGGCCGCGGCGCTGCGCCGGCGCCGCGGCCTCGCCCAGGGCGGGGTGGTCGCCGCGGTGGCTGCCGTGATCGCGGGCGGCGTCGCCGTCATGGGGGCCGGCGGGAGCGGCGAGCCGCCGCAGCCACCGGGCGCCTCCAACGACCCCGCCGGGGTCTGGACCGCCGAGAACGTCACGGTCAACGGCCTGGCGCACCTGCCCACCGACCTGCCGGGGACGATCCGCGACGTCGAGTTCGTCGACGCCGACCGGGGCTTCCTGCTCACCGCCGACTGCGCGGGCAGCTGCACCAACCGCGTCTACGCCACCACCGACGGCGGCCGCACCTGGTCCCTGCAGGCGGTCCCCGCCCCGCTCGGCTCGACGGACCTCGCCTCGGTGCCGGCCCTGGTGGTCACCGGTTCGCAGGTCGCGCTGGTCTCCGGTACCACGGTCGCCGTCGGTGACCCCTGGCTGGTGTCCTCGACGTCCCCGGCGACCACTCCCCTGTCCGGGGCCGCCCACCTCTACAGCACCGGGTGCGGCCAGCCGCTCCTGGCCGTCACGCCGACCGGGCTGATCACGCCGCCGCAGCAGCCCTCCGACATCTCGGTGTGCTGGACGTCCCCGGTCCGGGCCGGCGACGGGTCCTGGTGGGTCGGCGGCAGCTCGGGCGGCCAGGCGGCGCTGTCGGTCTCCCGCGACGACGGCCGGAACTGGACGACCCGCAAGTTCGACGTGCCGGGCCAGGCCCGGGTGGCGATGCTGGGCACGGACGTGTACGCCTTCCTGGTGGACCCGGCGACCACTCCCGCCCGGCTGCTCGGCGTGGCCTCGTCGGCGGACGGGGGCGTCACGTGGGGCCCGGTCCACCCGACGGCCGGCAATGCCACCATCGGCGGCGAGGCGGTGCCGATGCTCGACGGCCGCCTGCTCATCGTCGACGGCGTCGGGCACTGGCTGGTGTCGGAGGACCGGGGGGAGAACTGGCACCGGCTGGAGGGCCTGCACCAGACCAATCGGCTGGCGCGGACCCAGGCCGGCTACGTGGCGTACGAGATGTCGAACATCTACACGGCGTTCTCGGTCGATGGCTTGACCTGGCAGAAGCTGGACGCTCAGTAGTTCATGTACGCCCAGGCGTCGCCGACCATCGTGGCCAGGTCGACGTGCTGCGGCGCCCAGCCGAGCTCGCGCTTGGCCTTCTCCGACGACGCCACCAGCTGGGCCGGGTCGCCCGGGCGGCGCGGGGCCATCTCGACCGGGATCGGGTGGCCGGTCACCGTGCGGACGACGTCGACCACCTGCCGGTTGGAGAAGCCGTTGCCGTTGCCGAGGTTGTAGACGCGGTGGCCGGGGCCGTCCATCGTGGCCAGGGCCAGCAGGTGGGCGGCGCCCAGGTCGGCGACGTGGATGTAGTCGCGGATGTTGGTGCCGTCCGGCGTGTCGTAGTCGTCGCCGAAGAGCTGGAGCTTCTCCCGGCGGCCGGCGGCGACCTGGAGCGCGATCGGGATCAGGTGGGTCTCCGGGTCGTGCCGCTCGCCGATCATCGAGCCGTCCTCGCGGCGGAGGGCGCCGGCCACGTTGAAGTACCGCAGGCTCACCGCCGACAGGCCGTGGCCGATCGCCTCGCCGGTCAGCGCGTGGTCGGCGGCGAGCTTCGAGGTCGCATACGGGTTCGGGGGGCGCACGGCGGCCGTCTCCGGGATCGGGACCGTGTCGGGGTCGCCGTAGACGTTCGCCGTCGAGGAGAAGACCAGGCGCCGGACGTTGTTCGTGCGCATCGCGTCGAGCAGGCGCAGCGTGCCGACGGCGTTGTTGTCCCAGTACTTCTCGGGCTTCTGGACGCTCTCCCCCGCCGCGATGAAGGCGGCGAAGTGGAGCACGCCGTCGAAGTCGGGCGTGAGCACGTCGGCGACGGCGTCGTGGACGCGGCCGCGGACGAAGGTGGCGCCCTGCGGTACCACCTCCTGATGGCCGGTCGAGAGGTCGTCGAGCACGACCACCTCGTGCCCGGCATCAAGCAGCAGCGCGGTGACGACGCTGCCGATATAGCCGGCGCCCCCGGTCACGAGCAGTCTCACGGCCTACCTCCACAAAAGTCATCGTGAACCAACAAATTTACACTTCGCCGGTGAATGACCGGGAGCGGGACGCCTACAATTCGTCCATGCCGGAGCCTGCCCCCGGAACCATACGGCAGGCTGTGGCTGCCCTGCTGCGGCGCTGGGCACGCCGTCTTCACGCTACCCCCGAGGCGCCGCACGTCAGCGAGGCCGAGCTCAGGTCGCTGATCACGGCCAACAGCGGCTCCGGCCACGTCCGCGAGGTGATGGTGCCGCGGACCGAGGTGGTCTTCCTCGACGGCCAGCTCACGTTGCCCGAGGCGATCGCTCTGGTACGGCGGGCGCGGCATTCCCGCTACCCCGTCATCGACGGCGATCCGGACGACGTCCTCGGCTTCGTCCACGTCCGCGACCTCACGCTGCTGCCCTCCCCCGACCCGGCCGTCCCGCTGCGGCGCCTGACCCGCGAGGTCCACCGCCTGCCGGCGAGCAAGCGGGTGCTGACGGCGCTGTCGGAGATGCGCCGGGGCGGGCACCACCTGGCGGTCGTCGTCGACGAGTACGGCGGGACGGCCGGCATCGTCACCCTCGAGGACCTGATCGAGGAGCTGGTGGGCGAGATCCGCGACGAGTACGACCCGCCGCCGCCCACGGACCGGGTCGACGAGGTCGACGGGCTGCTGAACCTCGCCGACCTCGCGGAGCGCACCGGGCTGACCCTGCCCGCCGGCCCGTACGAGACCGTGGCCGGCTTCGTGATGGCCCGGCTCGGCAAGCTGCCGACCGTCGGGGACGAGGTCCGCCACGACGGCTGGCACCTGCACGTCCGCACCGTCGAGGGCCGCCGGGTGGCCCGCGTCGCGGTCGCCCGGCCGGTCCCTCCGCCCCGCTCGCCGACCTGATGGGAAATCCGGATGACGTCGCGCGGATGCCTGCAAGGATCGACCGCGTGCAATTTCGCGATGCGCTTCCGGACGACGCCGCCCGGGTGGCGGCCCTGCACGCCGACAGCTGGCGGCGCCACTACCGGGGCGCGTACTCCGACGCGTTCCTCGACGGCGACGTGGAGTCCGACCGCCGGTCGGTCTGGTCGGCGCGGCTGGCCGCCCGGGCCGGCACGGCAACCATCCTGGCCGAGTCGTCGGAGGGCGGGCTGCTGGGCTTCGCCCACGTGCGGTTCGACCAGGACCCGCGCTGGGGAAGCCTGGTCGACAACCTGCACGTGACCAACGCGCTGCGCCGCACGGGCATCGGCCGCCGGCTGCTGGCCCTCGCCGCCCGGTCGGCGGCCTCGCAGGCCTCGACGCGGGCGCTGTACCTGTGGGTCCTGGAGCAGAACCGGGCGGCCCAGGCGTTCTACCTGGCATCGGGCGCGGCGCACGTCGAAACGGCGATCGTGGACGGCGACCCGGCCCGGCTGAACGGCACGCCGCGCAAGCTCCGCATGTCCTGGCCGGATGCGTCGCTGTTCCCCGGAGCGGCCGAGGCCCCATGATCATGGGAACCATCTGGCTGCGTTGACAACCAGAAGTTTCCCTGGATCATGGCCCGCCCCTCGATGATCGCGGTTTCCGCTCCGAATGCCGTACACACTTCGGTGGTGGCCATCAGCGGGTCCTGCCGCCCACGACCTCCCGGACCCGGGCATCGTCCAGAGGCTCCAAGATCGGCGTTCAAGGCGCAGAGTTGCCGATCTTGGGCCGGCTTGACCGCAACCGGGGGCGGCGCCGGCGTGGGCGAGTCAGGCCCATGATCGATGGCGAGTTCTGGTTGCCATGGCAGCCAAAAGTCGCCATCGATCATGGATGCAGCCGGCAGGCGGGAGGAGCCGCGGGGCGCGACCACGCGCGGGCGTCCGGCGCGGCCGGAGGTCGCGGGTTCTTGGGGCGACGGCGATGGCAGCGTCCGTGGCGCCGGGGCGGATGCACCGGCGCCACGAGCGGTGTCTGGCGGGAGCGACGGTCGTAACTTCCGCGGACCCGAGCCAGGAACAAGCGTTACGCGGCCTCGATGATCATGCCGGCGCCGACCGTGCGGTTGGTGGTCTCGTCGATGATGATGAAGCCGCCCGTCGTGCGGTTGCGGCGATACTCGTCGGCGAGGAGTGGGACCGTCGTGCGGAGCCGGACGCGACCGATCTCGTTCAGCGTGAGCTGCGTGGCTGATTCGTCCCGGTGCAGCGTGTTGACGTCCAGACGATACTGCAGACCCCGTACCACCGTCCGGGCCGATCGCGTCGTGTGCTTGATCGCGTACTTTCCGCCCACCGTCAGCGGGCGGGTCTCGTCCATCCAGCAGACCATGGCCTCGATGTCCTGGGCCACCGACGGGGCGTTGTTCGGGCGGCAGATCATGTCGCCGCGGGCGATGTCGATCTCGTCCTGGAGACGGATCGTCACCGACATCGGCGGGTAGGCCTCTTGGAGCTCGCCGTCGGCCGTCTCGATGTTCGTGATGCGGGTCGTGAAGCCCGACGGCAGCACCATGACCTCGTCGCCCGGCTTCATCACGCCCGACGCGATCTGGCCCGCGTAGCCGCGGTAGTCCGCCACCGTCGTGGACTGGGGGCGGATCACGTACTGGACCGGGAAGCGCACGTCGACCAGGTTGCGGTCGGAGGCGATGTGCACGTGCTCCAGGTGGTGCAGCAGGGACGGACCCTCGTACCACGGCATGTTCTCGCTGCGCGTCACCAGGTTGTCACCGTGCAGCGCGGAGATCGGGATGACCGTCAGGTCGGGGGCCTCCAGCTTCGCCGCGAACGAGGTGAACTCGTCGGCGATGCGCTCGAAGACCTCCTGCGAGTAGTCGACCAGGTCCATCTTGTTCACGCACAGCACCAGGTGCGGCACGCGCAGCAGCGAGCACAGGAAGGCGTGCCGGCGGGACTGCTCCACCAGGCCCTTGCGGGCATCGACCAGGATCAGCGCCAGGTCAGCCGTGGACGCGCCGGTGACCATGTTGCGCGTGTACTGGATGTGCCCGGGGGTGTCGGCGATGATGAACTTCCGCCGCGGAGTGGCGAAGTAGCGGTAGGCCACGTCGATCGTGATGCCCTGCTCCCGCTCGGCCCGCAGGCCGTCGGTGAGCAGCGCGAGGTTGGTGTACTCGTCGCCGCGGGAGCGGGAGGTGGCCTCGACGGCCTCCAGCTGGTCCTCGAAGATGGCCTTCGAGTCGTACAGCAGGCGCCCGATCAGGGTCGACTTGCCGTCGTCGACGGACCCGGCCGTCGCGAAGCGGAGCAGGTCCATCTGGCGTTCGATCACGGCGGTCACTCTAGAAGTACCCCTCACGCTTGCGGTCTTCCATCGCCGCCTCGCTCACCTTGTCGTCGCCGCGGGTCGCGCCGCGCTCAGTGATGCGGGTCGCGGCGACCTCGGCGATGACCCTCTCGATCGTGTCCGCGTCGCTGCGGACCGCCGCCGTGCACGAGGCGTCACCCACCGTGCGGTAGCGGACCTGCTCGGTGAACGGGGTCTCGCCGGCCTTCAGCGGCAGGAACTCGTTGATCGCGTAGAGCATGCCGCCCCGATCGACCACCTCGCGGTCGTGCGCGTAGTAGATCGACGGCAGGTCGATGCCCTCGCGGGCGATGTAGTGCCAGACGTCCAGCTCGGTCCAGTTGGACAGCGGGAACACCCGGATCGACTCGCCGGGCGCGATCCGGGCGTTGTAGAGCGCCCACAGCTCGGGCCGCTGGTTGCGCGGGTCCCACTGGCCGAAGTCGTCGCGGAAGCTGAAGACACGCTCCTTCGCGCGCGCCTTCTCCTCGTCGCGCCGGGCGCCACCGAAGAGCGAGTCGAAGCGGTACTTCTCGACCGCGTCGAGCAGCACGGGCGTCTGGATGCGGTTGCGCATCCCGTCGCCCGACTCGCGGACCAGGCCGCTGTCGATCGCCTCCTGCACGCTCGCCACGATGAGCTGCACGTTGAGCTCGTTGACGCGGCGGTCACGGTAGGCGAGGACCTCGGGGAAGTTGTGCCCGGTGTCGACGTGCATCACCGGGAACGGGATCCGGCCCGGGGCGAAGGCCTTCTCGGCGAGCCGGAGCATCACGATCGAGTCCTTGCCGCCGGAGAACAGCAGCACGGGCCGCTCGAACTCGGCGACCACCTCGCGCATGACGAACAGGCTCTCGGCCTCGAGAGCGTCCAGGTGGGAGACGCGGTATGGGGCGCGGCTCACGCGGTCACCTCCGCTTCGCTCCGGCGCCGCCTGAGCTGAATACTGAGTTCATGATGAGCGGCCACTTCGCTCCGCTTCGTACCGCTCATTGGCGGGGACCTTTCAGCTGTTGATCGCGGCCAGCAGTTGCGGCGCCAGTGCCTTCCGACATACGACCAGGTCAGGTAGCCGTGGGTCGGGCTGGTTGTATTCCAACGTAGTCCCGTCGATACGGGAAGCATGCAGACCCGTGGCGACCGCCACAGCGACCGGTGCGGCCGAGTCCCACTCGTACTGGCCGCCGGCGTGGACGTAGGCGTCGACGGCCCCGTCGATGACCGCGGCGATCTTGGCGCCGGCCGATCCCATCGGTACCAGCTCGATCGGCAGCTTCTCGGCCAGCTGCGCCAGCAGCGCCGGCGGGCGGGTGCGGCTCGCGGCCAGCCGGATCGGCTCGCCCTGCACGCCCGGCATCGGCGGGAACGGCGGTGGCGAGTCGGTGCCGAGCACGCAGTGCTGCGCCGGCAGCGCAACGGCGCCGGCGGCCAGCCGGCGGCTCGCGTAGAGGGCCACGTGAACGGCCCAGTCGGCCCGGCCCTCCTCGCCGAACTCGCGCGTGCCGTCGAGCGGGTCGACGATCCAGACGCGGTCGGCCGCGAGCCGGGCGGCGTTGTCGGCGCCCTCCTCGGAGAGCACGGCGTCGGCGGGGCGCCAGCGCTCCAGCTGGGCCACGAGCAGCTCGTGCGACAGCCGGTCGCCGGCCTTGCGCAGCGCGGCGGGGTCGGAATACCCGATCTCCTCGCGCAGCTTCAGCAGCAGGTCGCCGGCCCGCTGGGCGAGCCAGCGCGCGAACCCGCCGTCCGTGGCGGGTGGTAGGTCGGTCATCTCAGTACGCTCCAGCACCTCGGGTCACAGCGCACGACGTCCGCAGCATGATCACCAGGTCGAACGAGAGCGACCGGTTCTCCACATGCTGCGGGTCGAGGCGGACCGCTTCGTCCCACGATAGGCCCGACCGGCCGGACACCTGCCAGAGGCCGGTCATCCCGGGCCGCACGGCCGACCGGCACCGGGCGTCGACCGGATACACGGCGACCTCCTCCGGCGACGGCGGGCGGGGCCCGACCAGTGACATGCTGCCGCCGAGCACGTTGAGCAGCTGCGGCAGCTCGTCGAGCGAAAACTTGCGCAGAAGCCGTCCGACGCGGGTGAACCGCGCGCCGTCGACCTCGTTGAGATGCCGCAGCTCGGCCAGGCGGGCTTCGGCGTCCACGAGCATCGTGCGGAACTTGAAGATCACGAGCTCGCGACCGTCCTAGCCCACACGTATCTGCCGGAACAGTACCGGCCCCCTCGATTCCACGCGAACCGCGAGCGCGAGACCAGCCAGAAGTGGAGCCGCCGGGACCGGAAGGAGGACGGCGGCGCAGGGGCCGGGGATCGGGGTGATCCGGTCAGGCGGGCCCTTATCGGCTCTTATGTCGCGTGATACTGGTTCTGGGTCGGCTCCAGGCCACGCTCGATCACCATCTCGACGGCGTCGGCCGCGCGGTCCACGAAGTAGTCCAGCTCCTTGCGCTCGACCGCGGAGAAGTCCGACAGCACGAAGTCGGCGGGGTTCTGCCGGCCGGGCGGGCGCCCGATACCGAAGCGGACCCGGATGTAGTCCTTGTTGCCCAGCGAGCTCGACATCGACCGCAGCCCGTTGTGGCCGCCCTCGCCGCCGCCCTGCTTCAGGCGCAGCTGAGTCCAGGGCACGTCGAGCTCGTCGTGGACGGCGATGACCTGCCCGACCGGCACCTTGTAGAACTGTGCCAGGCCGGCCACCGGGCCACCGGAAAGATTCATGTACGTCATCGGTTTCACGAGCACGAGCCGCGGCCCGCCGACGCGCAGCCGGCCCTCGGCGACCTCGGCCACGACCCGCCGGTGCCGCGAGAAGCGCAGCCCGGCCCGCTCGGCGAGCAGGTCGGCGACCATGAACCCGACGTTGTGGCGGTGGCGCGCGTACTCAGGCCCGGGGTTCCCCAGCCCGACGACCAGCCACGGCTCGGTGTCCGGCACGGCGTTCTCTCCTCAAACGGAACATGCGGAACATGCGGAAAGGTCGCGGGCGCCCAGGGCGGTCCCGCGACCTTCTCGTCGGTGGTGCTGGTGTATCAGGCCTCGACCGGCTCGGGGGTCGCCTCGGCGGCCTCGCCCTCGGCGCCCTCGGCCTCGACGACCTGGGTCGGCGCGGCGGTGATGACCGCGATGACCAGCGCCGGGTCGGCGGCAAGCTCGACACCGGCCGGAAGCTGAACGTCGGCGGCGGTCACGTGGCTGCCGGCCTCGAGGCCCTCGATCGAGGCCTCCAGGCCCGAGGGCAGCTTGGTCGCGTCGGCCAGGACCGACAGCGTGGTGCTCTCGGTCATGATCAGCGTGTCGCGGGCCGCCTCGCCGGTGAGGTGCACCGGGATGTCGACGGTGACCTTCTCGCCACGACGGACCACCAGCAGGTCCACGTGGTCGAAGGTGTCCTTGATCGGGTCACGCTGGATCGCCTTCGGCAGGGCCAGGGCGGCGCTGCCGTCGGAGATCTCGATGTTGAAGACCTGGGTCATGCCGCCGTGGCGGATCGCCGCGGCGAACTCACGGGCGGGGAGTGCGATGTGACGGGGCTTCTCGCCGTGGCCGTACAGCACGGCGGGCACCTTGCCGGCCCGGCGCGTGCGGCGGGCACCACCCTTGCCGAACTCGGTGCGGGGCTCGGCGCTGATCTTTACCTCGGACACGACAGAAAACTCCTGATGCGTTGGTGCGGCGGGCACCGGCCGGCGCGACCGGTAACAGTTGTCTCGTGCGGCGCTCGGGCGAGGGGGCGCGCAGGGCACAAGCCCGGAGCACCGCGTCGATCACGGAGCTCGCTGGACCGTCATGCCTTCTTGCGCGACTGCGCAGGAACCGCATGCCCGGCCCCGCGGGAGCACCCTCGCCGTGGCAACCGCACTAGCTTACCCGAGACGCCAGACGGCGTTCACACCCTCCCCGCCCGGTTGTGCAGATCACGCTGCCCTGTCGTGCACACGTCGCTCACCGCGAACCGAACGGCCACTACGGGTTACGACAGGCCGCCGAAGAGGGTCGTCACGGAGCCGTCGTCGAAGACCTCGCGGATCGCCCGGGCGAGCAGCGGGGCGATGGAGAGCTGGGTGATCTTCTCCACCTTCTTGTCCGCCGGCAGCGGCAGCGTGTTCGTCACCACGACCTCGCTGATGCGGCTCGCGGCCAGGCGGTCGCAGGCCGGGTCGGACAGCACCGGGTGGGTCGCCGCGACCACGACGTCGGCCGCGCCCTCGTTGAAGAGGATGTCAGCGGCCGAGACGATCGTGCCGCCCGTGTCGATCATGTCGTCGACGATCAGGCAGACGCGGCCCTCGACCTCGCCGACCACGCGGTTGGCGACCACCTGGTTGGGCTTGGAGGGGTCGCGGGTCTTGTGGATGAAGGCCAGCGGGCAGCCGCCCAGCCGGTCCGTCCAGCGCTCCGCCACCCGTACCCGGCCCGAGTCGGGGGCGACCACGGTGATCGGCCGCCCCGCGTACTTGGCCTCGATGTGGTCGGCCAGCGTGTTCATCGCGAACAGGTGGTCGACCGGGCCGTCGAAGAAGCCCTGGATCTGAGCCGTGTGGAGGTCGACGGTGAGGATGCGGTTGGCGCCTGCCGTCTTGAAGAGGTCCGCCACCAGGCGGGCCGAGATCGGCTCGCGGCCACGGTGCTTCTTGTCCTGCCGCGCGTAGGGGTAGAAGGGCAGCACCACGGTGATGCGCTTGGCGGAGCCCCGCTTCAGCGCGTCCACCATGATCAACGACTCCATCAGCCAGTCGTTGATCGGCGCGACCATCGACTGGACGACGAACGCGTCCGAGCCGCGGACGCTCTCTCGGTACCGCACGAAGATCTCGCCCGAAGCGAAGTCGTATGCGTCCATGGGCGTCGGGTCGACCCCGAGCACCGCGCCGATCTCCTCGGCGAGCGCGGGAAACCCGCGGCCGGAGAAAAGCATCAGGTTCTTGCGGTTCTCCGAAGAAATGCTGGCCATCTGGGGTCGCCCGCTCCCGGTCTCGTGGTTGCGCCTCATTGTTCGTCGGGCGCGGGCCGCTCGACCACCGGACCTGGGTCGACGTGGTGTTCTTCACGTTCCTGAAACACAGCGTTAGCCTCAGCGGCCGCGACAGCTGCCGCGCTGCCAGGTCGCTTGCGCTCGACCCAGCCCTCGATGTTGCGCTGGTGGGCCCGGGAGACGCCCAGGGCGCCCGGCGGGACGTCCTTGACGATGACGCTGCCGGCGGCCGTGTAGGCGCCGTCACCCACGTGCACGGGCGCGACGAACATGTTGTCGGCCCCGGTCCGGGCGTGGGCGCCGATGACCGAGCGCTGCTTCTTCACCCCGTCGTAGTTCACGAAGACGGTGGCCGCGCCGATGTTGGTGCCCTCGCCGATCTCGGCGTCCCCGACATAAGAGAGGTGGGGGACCTTGGCGCCGTCGCCCAGCGTCGCCGCCTTGGTCTCGACGAACGTGCCGACCTTCGCCTTGACACCGAGCTTGCTGCCGGGGCGCAGGTAGGCGAACGGCCCGACGGAGGCCTGGGGGCCGATCTCCGAGGACAGCGCATGGGTGCGCACCACGGTGGCGCCCGCGCCCACCACGACGTCGATGAGCGAGGTGTCCGGGCCGACCACGGCGCCCTCGCCGATGCTCGTGGTGCCGCGCAGGTGGGTGTTGGGCTCGACGACGGCGTCGCGGGAGAGGGTGGCCGTCACGTCGATCCAGGTGGTCGCCGGGTCGATGATCGCCACCCCGGCGCGCATCCACTCGTCGTTGATCCGGTCGCGCATGATGGCCCGCAGGCCGGCCAGCTCGGCCCGGTCGTTGGCGCCGAGGGTCTCGGTCGCGTCCGGGGCGCGGTGGGCGACGATCGGCGAGCCGGCCTCGGCCAGCAGGCCGATAACGTCGGTGAGGTACTCCTCGCCCTGGTCGTTGTCGGTCGACAGCTTGCCCAGCATGTCGCGCAGCGCGGCGGCCTCGAAGACGTAGGCGCCCGAGTTGATCTCGCGGATCGCCCGCTGAGCCGGTGTGGCGTCGCGCTCCTCGACGATCGCCGAGAACTCGCCGCCCCGGTTGCGCACGATGCGCCCGAGGCCGGTGGGGTCGGCGACCTCGGCGGTCAGCACGGTGGCGGCCGCCTTGGTGGTCTCGTGGGTGTGCACGAGCGCGGCGAGCGTGTCGGCCCGCAGCAGCGGGATGTCGCCGTTGAGCACCACGACCGTGCCGGTGATGTCGGGGTTGGCGTCCAGCGCGATGCGGACCGCGTGGCCGGTGCCGCGCTGCTCGGCCTGGGTGACCGGGACCGCGGCCGGGGCGACCTGCGCCAGGTGGGCGCGGACCTGGTCGGCGCCGTGCCCGACCACCACGGTCACCGTCCCGTTGTCCAGGAACGACTCCGTGGCGGCCAGCACGTGGCCGACGAGACTGCGGCCGAGCAGGGGGTGGAGGACCTTCGGCAGCGCCGACTTCATGCGCTTGCCTTCGCCGGCGGCCAGGATGATCACGTTTCGCACGGGCGCGCTCCCTCGACGGATTGTCGGTGCGGCCTCATCGTAGTCAGGCGCCCCGGACACCACGGATGCGCGGGCGAACACGCTGGGGTGCCTGGATTCGAACCAGGACTGCGAGGCTCCAAAGGCCTGCGGGCTGCCGTTACCCCACACCCCATTACGCCGCGTTGGAAGCCTAGCTTGCCCTTCGATCCGTTTCGTCCCCAGGGCCGCTTCCCCTTACGGGCACTGGAAGTCAGTCGGTCGGGGTGAAGTTGCTGGCAGGAAGATCACACAAAACTCGGGGTAACTGACTTGACACGAGCTTCGCCTGGCGAACCTACGCATCCGTAAGTTACGGTGACGTAAGCGTAGCCCCCGCCCGGCGACGAACCTTGAGAGGTGCCATGTCCGTATCGGTCCTTGACCCGACCCCCGCCGACACCCCGGAGCGCGCGCCGAAGCCGCTCACCGAGGGCAAGCAGAGCGTCGGCATCCTGATCGCGCTGTGGGGCTTCGTGGTCCTGCCCTTCGTCGCCCTGCTCGCCGCCGTTCCGGTGGCCTGGGGCTGGGGGCTGAACTGGCTCGACGTCGTGCTCGGCGTGGTCTTCTACGTCATCGGGGGACTGGGCATCGGGACCGGGTTCCACCGGTACCTCACCCATGGCTCGTTCAAGGCCAACCGCGGACTGCGGATCGCGCTCACCATCGCGGGCAGCACCGCGATCGAGGGCAACCCGACCCAGTGGGTCGCCGACCACCGCCGCCACCACGCGTTCTCCGACCGCGAGGGTGACCCGCACTCCCCCTGGCGCTTCGGCGAGTCGTTCCTGGGCCTGACCAAGGGCCTCTTCTACGCGCACGTCGGCTGGCTGTTCCACCGCGAGTTGGCCAACCGGGAGCGCTTCGCGCCCGACCTCATGGCCGACAAGGACATCCGCCGCATCGACAAGCTGTTCCCGGTCATCGTCATCCTGTCGGCGACGCTGCCCGCGATCATCGCCGGCCTCGTCACCTGGTCGTGGCAGGGCGCGCTGTCGGCGTTCTTCTGGGCCGGCCTGATCCGCATCGGCCTGCTGCACCACGTCACCTGGTCGATCAACTCGATCTGCCACGTCTACGGCGAGCGCCCGTTCGAGACCCGCGAGGGCGACCGGGCCAGCAACTTCTGGCCGCTGGCGATCCTGTCCTTCGGCGAGAGCTGGCACAACCTGCACCACGCCGACCCGACCTCCGCCCGCCACGGCGTCGACAAGGGCCAGATCGACATCAACGCGCGGCTCATCTGGATCTTCGAGAAGTTCGGCTGGGCGAGCGACGTCCGCTGGCCGAAGAAGGACCGCATCGACGCCAAGCGGATCGCTGCTGGCACGATGAACGGGTGACCGACAGCCCGGAAGAAGACGACCTGCGCCCGCCGGCACCGCCGCCACCGGCCCCCGCGAAAGGCCGGGTCCGGATGTCCTCCACGCAACGCCGTGAACAGCTCATCTCGATCGGGCGAGCCCTCTTCGCCGAGCGGGGCTTCGACGCCACCTCCATCGAGGAGGTGGCGTCGCGGGCGAAGGTGTCGAAGCCGGTCGTCTACGAGCACTTCGGCGGCAAGGAAGGCCTCTACGCGGTGGTGGTCGACCGGGAGGTCCGGTCGCTGCTCGACCGGATCACCAACGCGCTGACCGCCGGCCACCCGCACGAGCTGCTCGAGCAGGCGGCCCTCGCGCTGCTGGACTACATCGAGTCGGAGACCGACGGCTTCCGGGTCCTGGTGCGCGAGGCGCCGGTGATGTCCCCGACCGGCAACTTCATGAGCGTGCTCAACGACGTGGCGCACCAGGCCGAGCACATCCTCGGCTCGGAGTTCAAGCGCCGCGGCTTCGACCCCAAACTCGCCGAGCTGTACTCCCAGGCGCTCGTCGGCATGGTCGCGCTGACCGGCCGGTGGTGGCTGGAGGTCCGCAAGCCGAAGAAGGAGGTCGTCGCCGCGCACCTGGTCAATCTGGCCTGGAACGGCCTGTCCAACATGAAGGGCAAGCCGACGCTGGTGACCCGGCAAGGCAAGTGAATAAGGGGGCGCCTCGCGCGCCCCCTTTCGCATTCTTGAGGTCAGGCGGCGCTTCGGGCGGTGCTCGGCCCGTGGCGGAAGTCCTCCTCCGCCTTGGCCTCCGCGTGGGAGCCGACCCGGTCGTAGAGGCTCGCCGTGCCGACGATGGCGGCGAGGATGAAGGTCACGATGACGTTGACCATCGAGAACGCGAAGACGTTGGCCTCGGTCTGCAACAGCGCGAGCGACGCCATGCCGACGACGGTCAGGACGACAGCGGCGAGGGTGTTGATGGCGTGCCCGACGTTGCGCCCGATGAGGTTGGCGCCCAGCACGACGACCCCGGCAACGAGCGAGAGCAGCGAGAACGCCGGGTTGGTCCGCAGGCCGAGCACCCATTCGGCCTCGTCGCGGGTGAAGAACTCGGCGCCGGAGGTCTGCGCGAAGCCGACCACGCCGAAGACCAGCATGTAGAGGCCCGCCACCCCGGCCAGCAGCCGGTAGAGCGGCCGGAGGTGGTGGTTGATCGGAAAGTGTGCGGCCATGGTCGAGATTCTAAGGCCGGGTCAACCGGCGATCTCCGCCAGGGCGAGCCATTGTTCCTCGGCTTCCGCCTTCTCCCGCTGTATCGCGCGAAGCTCCGCGTCCAGCTCGGTGATCCGGGTGTAGTCGGTGGCGTGCTCGGCCAGCTGCGCGTGGAGCGCCTCTTCCTTCTGGGTGAGGCGGTCGATGCTGCGCTCGAGCTTGGCCAGCTCCTTCTTGGCGGCGCGCTGGTCCTTGTCCGACGCCCGCAGGTCGGCGCCGCGGGCGGCGGTCGACGCGGCCTTCGACTCGGTTGCGAAGCCCGTCTCCGCCGCCGAGGAGACGTGCGCCAGGTACTCGTCGACGCCACCCGGCAGGTGGACCAGGCGCCCGTCGCCGTACATGCCGAAAACGGTGTCGGTCACCCGCTCGACCAGGTAGCGGTCGTGGCTGGCCACGATCAGCGTGCCCGGCCAGGTGTCGAGCAGGTCCTCCAGCGCGGCCAGCGTGTCGATGTCGAGGTCGTTCGTCGGCTCGTCGAGCAGCAGCACGTTGGGCTCGGTGGCGAGCAGCCGCAGCAGCTGGAGCCGGCGCCGCTCACCGCCGGACAGGTCGGCGACCGGCGTCCAGACCCGCGCGCCGGTGAAGCCGAAGACCTCGGCCAGCTGGGCCGCGGACAGCTCCCGGTCGCCGAGCTTGACCCGCTTGGCGACCTCCTCGACCGCCTCCAGCAGCCGCAGGTCGCCGGGCAGCTCGCGCAGCTCCTGGGACAGGAACGCCGGGCGGACCGTCGTGCCGCGCAGCACCCGCCCGCCGTCGGGCTCGCGGACGCCGGCCAGCACGCGCAGCAGCGTGGTCTTGCCGGCGCCGTTCGCACCCAGGATCGCGATCCGGTCGCCCGGGCCGACGATCCAGTCCACGCCGGCCAGCAGCTCCCGGTCGCCGGCCCGCAGCTCCAGCCCGGCCAGCTCGTACACCTGCTTGCCCAGCCGCGTGACGGCGAGGCGCTGGAGCGAGACCGTGTCGCGGGGCGGCGGCACGTCGGCGATGAGCGCGTTGGCCGCGTCGATGCGGAACTTGGGCTTGCTGGTCCGCGCGGGCGGGCCGCGGCGCAGCCAGGCGATCTCCTTGCGCAGCAGGTTCTGCCGGCGGGCCTCGGTCTCGGCGGCGACCCGCACCCGCTCGGCCCGCGCGAGGGTCCAGGCCGCGTAGCCGCCCTCGTAGGCGCGGACGGTCGCGTCGGCGACCTCCCAGGTGGTGGTGCAGACGGCGTCGAGGAACCAGCGGTCGTGGGTGACGACGATGAGCGCGCCACGGCGCTGGAGCAGGTGCCGCGCCAGCCAGGCGATGCCGGCCACGTCGAGGTGGTTGGTCGGCTCGTCGAGGATGAGCAGGTCGGCCGGGCGGACCAGCAGCGCGGCCAGCGCCACCCGGCGGCGCTCACCACCGGACATCGGGCCGACCGGCGCGTCGAGGCCGAGGTGCGGCATGCCCAGACCGTTGAGGACCGTGCGCACGCCCGCGTCGCCGGCCCACTCGTGCTCGGCGGCGAAGCCGGCCGGCAGCCAGGCGGTGCCGACGATCACGTCGCGCACGGTCGCCGCCGGCGGCAGGTCGAGCGCCTGCGGCAGCGCCGCGACGCGCAGGTCGCGCCGGTGGGTGACCCGGCCCTCGTCCGGCTCCTCGACCTTCGTCAGCATGCGCAGCAGCGTGGTCTTGCCGGCGCCGTTGAGCCCGACGATGCCGATGCGGTCACTGTCGTCGATGCCGAGGGACACCTCGTCGAAGATGCGCCCGGCGGGGTACGACTTGGAGACCTTGTCAAGGTTGACGATGTTGGCCATCTCAGAGCACCCTCGCCCCGGGCACCGGGCCGACGGCGGTGCGCACCGCGCGGCAGCAGTCGCGCGACTCCAGCTCGGCCGCCAGGAGCGCCGCGTGCCGCGCGTCCTCGGCCAGGAAGACGCAGGTCGGACCGGAGCCGGAGACCAGGCCGGCCAGCGCGCCCGCGTCGAGCCCGGCGTCGAGCACGCCCCGGAGCTCGGGGCGCAGGTGCAGCGCGGCGGCCTGGAGGTCGTTGGCGAGCTCGCCGGCGAGCACCTCCGGGTCGCGCTGGCGCAGCGCGGCGAGCAGCCCGTCCGGGGTCCCGGCGCCGGAGTTGCCGCCGAGCTGGTCGAACGTGCGGTACACGGTCGGGGTCGACAGACCCTCCTCGGCCACGGCGAGCACCCAGTGCCAGGTGTGGCCGCCGGTGAGGACCGGGCTGACCAGCTCGCCCCGGCCGGTGCCGAGCGCGGTGCCGCCGAGCACCAGGAACGGGATGTCGGAGCCGAGCGTCGCGGCGATCGCGGCCAGGTCGTCGCGGGACATGCCGGTGCCCCAGAGCTGGTCGCAGGCGACCAGGGCGGCGGCCGCGTCGGCGCTGCCGCCGGCCAGCCCGGCCGCGATCGGGATCTGCTTCTTGAGGTGCAGCCGGGCGTGCGGCTCGTGCCCGGTCTCCGCGGCCAGCGCACGAGCGGCGCGGATCACGAGGTTGTCCTCGTCGAGCGACAGCTCGCCGGTGCCCTCGCCCTCCATGGTCAGCGTGAGCGTGTCGCCGCGCCGCGCGGTGATCTCGTCATAGAGACCGATCGCGTGGTACACGGTGGTCAGCTCGTGGAAACCGTCGGGCCGGGCAGGCCCGACGTGCAGGTGGAGGTTGATCTTCGCGGGCACGCGGACCCGGACCGGTCCGTGCGCGGCCAGGCGCGGCCGGTCGAACTCCTCGTCCTCGGAGAAGAGCGGCTCGGTCACTGCTGCACCCTACCCGGGCGCCCCGCCGGCCCGACGCTGGCTCGCGATGCGGGTGAAGTCCTCCACTGTGAGCTGCTCACCGCGGGCGCCGGGGTCGACGCCGGCCGCGCGGAGGATCCGCTCGGCCGCGTCGGGGCCGCCCGCCCAGCCGGCCAGGGCGCCCCGGAGTATCTTGCGGCGCTGGGCGAACGCGGCATCGACGACCGCGAAGGTCGCCTCGCGGTCGCCTTCCGACTGCGCTCGCTTGGTGAACCCGACCAGCCCGGAGTCGACGTTCGGGACCGGCCAGAACACGCTCGGCGGCACCTTGCCGGCCTGCCGGGCGGTCGCATACCAGGCGAGCTTCACGCTCGGCACCCCGTAGACCCGGCTGCCCGGGCCTGCGGTGAGCCGGTCGGCGACCTCCTTCTGCACCATCACCAGCCCGTGCCGGAGGGTGGGGAGGTTCGCCAGGAGGTGCAGGACGACCGGGACGGCCACGTTGTACGGCAGGTTCGCCACCAGCGCCGTCGGGCCGGCCGGCACCTCGGCGCGCAGCGCGTCGCCGGGGATGACCGTGAGGCGGTCGGCCTGCTCCGGAGCGAACCGGGCCACGGTGTCCGGCAGCGCGGCGGCGAGCACCGGGTCGATCTCCACGGCGTGCACCCGGTTGCCGTGCTCCAGCAGGGCCAGGGTCAGCGAGCCGAGGCCGGGGCCGACCTCCAGCACGACGTCGTCGGGCGCGAGGTCGGCGGCCCGCACGATGCGCCGCACCGTGTTGGGGTCGTGCACGAAGTTCTGCCCGAGTTGCTTGGTCGGGCGGATGCCGAGCTTGTGCGCCAGTTCCCGGACCTCGGCCGGGCCGAGCAGGCTCACCGCCAGGACCCGAAGGCCCGGTCGCCGTTGGCCGAGATGGCCGCGCACAGGGCGTCGAGGCCGTGGCCGGTGACGTCGGCGAGGGCGCGGACGGTCAGGGGAATGAGATACGAGGCGTTGGGGCGGCCACGGTACGGCGTGGGCGTGAGAAACGGTGCGTCGGTCTCCACCAGCAGCCCGTCGAGGGGTGTGACCGCCGCCGCCCGGCGCAGGTGGGCCGCGTTGCCGAAGGTGACCGTGCCCGCGAAGCTCAGCAGGTAGCCGCGGTCGAGGCACTCCCGGGCGAACTGCTCGTCGCCGGAGAAGCAGTGCATGACGACCTGGTCGGGCGCGCCCTCCTCGTCGAGCACGGCGAGCACGTCGTCGTGGGCGTCGCGGTCGTGGACGACCAGCGTCTTGCCGTACCGCTTGGCGATCGCGATGTGCGCACGGAAGCTCTCGTGCTGCGCCTTGCGGCCGTCCTCGCCGGTGCGGAAGTAGTCGAGGCCGGTCTCGCCGATGCCACGGACCCGGGGATGCGCGGCCAGCCGCTCGATCTCCCGCAGGGCGCCGTCGAGGTCGGTCAGTCTTGCCGCGTCGTTCGGGTGCAGTGCGACGGTCGCGACCACCGCCGGGTGTTGCTCGGCGACCTCGACGCCCCACCGCGACGACTCGACGTCGCAGCCGACCTGCACCAGCCGATCGACGCCGGCCGCCGTCGCGGCATCGACGGCATCCGCTACGGTGGCGGGGCCGCCCCGGCCGTCATCCTCCAGGGTGATGTCGAGGTGGGTGTGACTGTCCGGCACCGCGACCGGCAGGGGCTCGGTGGCCGGGGGGAACGTCCCCTCGCGACTGTGTTTTCTCGCACTCATCGGCGTCAAGCATGCCACCCCCGGTCCGGCGTTAACCATTCGTTCACCTCACGCACACCACCCGCCCCTAGCGTCGCAAAAGTGACAGTCATCGGCCACGCGGAGGGATCCGCGACCCACAGCGTGACCATCGACGGGGTCGCCTATCCGGCCGAGGAGATCGCCCAGGGCGCGGCATTCGAGGTGTACGCCACGACGCCCGCACCCGGCTTCCTTCCCAATCCGCGACCGGGAGCGCGCTGGCCGTACCGCCGGTTCATCCACGCCACGGAGGTGGCCTCGGCCCTCGACGGCCTGGAGGACGAGCCGCTGCTGATGCCGGTGACCCGCGCGATGGACTGGGCCGCGATCCACAAGCTGAGCCAGACCCCGTCGGCGGCGGCCAGCCTGGCCCCGATCCGCCGCACGGCCGCGGTCCGCCGTGGCACCCGCATGATCAAGTTCCTGACCGGCACCCAGCTCGCCGGCTACCTGCGCGGCTGGCCGATCAGCGGCTTCTGCTACCGCGCCTTCGACGTCGCCCACCTGCGCACCCCGGCCGACCTGGCCATCCTCTCCGGCGAGCCGGCCGCCGAGGTGGTCTTCGCGATCCGCTGGCGCGCTGTCGACGCGTACGACTACGACGTGCCCCTCGCCGATTCCTACGGCGGCCTGGTGGCGATGCCGCCCCACGACCGCCTGGGCCCCCCGGTGATCGGCACGGGCTTCGCCCCGAGCGGCCGCCACATCGTCCCCGAGTTCGTGACCGCCGACCTGGCCGAGCTGCCGGTGCCGGCGAACACGTCGCTGGTCGCCTACACGGCGGACGGCACGGAGGTCACGCTCTACACGTACCTGCCGGAGCAGCGGGCGTGGTCCCGGATGCACGGCCCGCAGTGGCGCCACCTGCTGCCGGACGCCTCCGACCAGGAGTACTTCCCGGTCGCGCCGCCGCTGACCCGCTACATCGGCAAGTACCGCGACAACATGTTCGAGGCGATCGTCGACCCGCCGGGCGAGTTCCGCGTGGCGGCGAAGACCCGCGCGGCCCGCTACCCGCTGGAGGCCCTGGCCCGCCGGGTCCCCCGCGCGACGTGGCGCGAGGCCCGCTGCACGGTGGTGCGCCAGGAGGGCGACTGGCTCCGCCTGCGCCTGTCCCGGCCGGACGGCGACCAGGTGGCCCGGCTGGGCGCACACTGCGTGGAGCGCGGGGTCTACGAGGCCTGGGCCCCCGCGAGCGAGGTGACGGACGCCCACGAGAGCGACCACTGGTACACCCTGTAGCCGACGTCGGTCCTGGTCCATGATCAAGGGAACGATCTGGTTGCTATGGACAGCCAGAAGTTTCCCTTGATCATGGACGCCAGGCCGACGCGAGCAGGCGCTCGTCAGGAGGACAGGCGGGCCAGCTCCTCCTCGACGATCGACTCGTCGAGCTTGCGGAAGACCGGGGTCGGGGCCTGCAGCGCCGTGCCCGCCGTGATCGCCACCGGCTCCCACCGGGCGCCGACCGTGTAGTCGCCGGTCAGGATCGGATACGTCCGGCCGTTGTCCAGGTCCTCGACCTCCACGATCTCCGGCATCGGGGCGTGCACGCCCGCGCCGCCCAGGAGCTCGTGAATCCGCTGGGCCGCGTGCGGCAGGAACGGGGTCAGCAGCGT
The DNA here is from genome assembly GCF_040605515.1 of Dactylosporangium sp. NPDC005572. NCBI lineage: Bacteria > Bacillati > Actinomycetota > Actinomycetes > Micromonosporales > Micromonosporaceae > Dactylosporangium > Dactylosporangium sp. NPDC005572. The sequence goes on from NZ_JBEXCY010000075.1 coordinate 45,178, forward strand.
GTTGCAGTCGCGGACCGCCTGCAGGGCCACGTGGAGGACCGTGCCCATGCGGGGCTTGTCCTCCTTCAGCTTCCACGGGGCCTGGTCCGAGAAGTACTTGTTGACCTCGCCCACGATCCGCATCGCCTCGGTGATCGCGGCCTTCTGGCGGTGCTTCGCCAGCAGTGCCCCGACGCTGTCGAAGCCCGCCCGCACCGAGGCCAGCAGGGTCTCGTCCTCCGGCGTCAGGGTGCCGGCCGCGGGGATCTCGCCGAAGTTCTTGGCCGCCATCGAGATCGAGCGGTTGACCAGGTTGCCCCAGCCGGCCACGAGCTCGTCGTTGTTGCGGCGGCGGAACTCCGACCAGGTGAAGTCCGTGTCGTTGGACTCCGGGCCGGCCACGGCGATGAAGTAGCGCAGCGCGTCGGCGTCGTAGCGCTCCAGGAAGTCGCGCACGTAGATGACCACGCGGCGGGACGAGGAGAACTTGCGGCCCTCCATCGTCAGGTACTCCGACGAGACCACCTCGGTCGGCAGGTTGAGGGCGCCCAGGCTCTGCGGCTTCGGGCCCGAGTAGCCGAGGAGGATGGACGGCCAGATGACGGAGTGGAAGACGATGTTGTCCTTGCCCATGAAGTAGTACCCCTGGGCCTGCGGGTCCTGCCACCACTTGCGCCACGCCTCGGGGTCGCCGGAGCGGCGGGCCCACTCGATCGACGCCGACAGGTAGCCGATCACCGCGTCGAACCAGACGTAGATGCGCTTGTCGTCGCGGTTCCGCCAGTCCTCGAGCGGGATCGGCACGCCCCACTCCAGGTCGCGGGTGATCGCCCGCGGCTGGAGGTCGTCGATGAGGTTCTTGGAGAACTTCAGGACGTTGGGGCGCCAGTCGGTGCGGGTGTCGAGCCAGGCGTTGAGCTGCTCGGCGAAGGCCGGCAGGTCGAGGAAGAAGTGCTCGGTCTCGACGAACCGCGGCGTCTCGCCGTTGATCTTCGACCGCGGGTTGATCAGCTGCTCCGGGTCCAGCTGGTTGCCGCAGTTGTCGCACTGGTCGCCCCGCGCGGACTCGTAGCCGCAGATCGGGCAGGTGCCCTCGACGTAGCGGTCGGGCAGCGTGCGGCCCGTCGACGGGGAAATCGCGCCGAGCGTGGTCTTGGCGATGATGTACCCGTTGTCGTAGAGGCCCTGGAACAGCTCCTGGACGACCTGGTAGTGGTTGCCGGTCGTGGTGCGGGTGAAGAGGTCGTACGACAGGCCGAGGCCGTGCAGGTCCTCGACGATGACGCGGTTGTACCGGTCCACGAGCTCGCGCGGGCTCACGCCCTCGGCGTCGGCCTGGACCTGGATCGGCGTGCCGTGCTCGTCGGTGCCCGAGACCATCAGCACGTCGTGACCGGCCATCCGCATGTAGCGGCTGAAGACGTCGGAAGGCACCCCGAATCCGGACACGTGACCGATGTGGCGCGGCCCGTTGGCATAAGGCCAGGCGACCGCGGCGAGAACACGACTCATGACCTGAAAGCGTAGTGACCCGTACCGTGCTTCGGCGAACGGATAGTTTCTCCCGACACGCGAGGTGACGTCCGAAACGTCGGCGATCGCCCGTTGTCCAATTGAAATCGTGAGTGACCAGCCATCGCAGCGTCCCTGGCCGGCGCCGAGCCCGGATGCCGGGTGGTGGCGCGGCGAGGCCGCCGGCATCCCGCCCGCCCCGTCGACCATCACGATTCCCGACGTGACCGAGCCCGGGCCGGAGCCGGACGACTTCCTGTTCTGGCCGGCCACCACGACCGCCGCCGTGGCGGTGCCGGACGACCCGACGGTCGAGGCGGCGCGCCTGGCGGGCGCCGTGGCGGTACGGGATCGTCCGGTCATGCGGGTCGCGCCGGGGCGGTCGAAGCGGCCGCCGCCCAGGCAGCCGCGCCACCCGGCGACCGGCCTCGCGTCGATGCTGCTGCTCGCCCTGCTGACCGGTTTCTTCGCGTGGACGAGCGCCGAGCCGTTCTGGCTCGACATGGGCCATGAGGTGCGCGGCCCGGCCACGGTGACCGCCTGCGAGGGCAAGGGCGTGCTGCGGCGCTGCCAGGCCGCGTTTCACGAGCAGAGCGGCGTGCCACTGGTCGGCCTGGTCGGCCTCGAAGCGGCACCGGGCGACTCGGTCGAGGCGAGCATGGTGCCCGGCGGCCGCATCGCCTACGCCGGCGCGCCGTCCGGCCTGCGGGTGCGCTGGACCGTAGGGCTGGGCCTGGTGGTGCTGTGCGGCCTGACGCTGTCGTGGCTGACCGGCGCCTGGCGGCTGGGCCGGCTGCGGACCCGGCTTGGCGTCTGGGCCCTCACGACTGCGGCGCCCTTGGTGCTGGCCGCGGGCATCGTGCTGGCGTCCTACTGAAAGTTACTTGTGGGCCACGACCGCCGCGTAGACGTCCCGCTTCGGTACGCCGTGGCGCAGGGCCACCTCCTGGGTCGCCTGCTTGCGGTCGGTGCCGCCGGCCACCAGGGCGGCGACCTCGGCGGCCAGCGCGGCGTCGGACGGGCGCTCGGCGGTGACCGCCGGAGCGCCGCCCACCACGAGCGTGATCTCGCCGCGGGCCGTCCCGGCGTCCTCGGCCAGCGAGCCGAGCGTGCCCCGGCGGATCTCCTCATAGGTCTTGGTCAGCTCGCGGCACAGCGCGGCCGGCCGGTCCTCGCCGAACGCCAGGGCCAGGTCCTGCAGCGTGTCGGCGATCCGGTGCGGTGACTCGAAGAAGACCAGCGTGCGCGGCTCGGCGGCCAGCGCCGTGAAGTACGCGCGCCGCTCCCCCGGCTTGCGGGGTGGGAAGCCCTCGAAGCAGAACCGGTCGCAGGGCAGCCCGGAGACCGCGAGCGCGGTGGTGACGGCGCTCGGTCCCGGCGCGGCGGTCACCGGCACGCCCAACGCCACCGCGGCCCGGACCAGCCGGAACCCGGGGTCGGACACGCTCGGCATGCCGCCGTCGGTGACCACCGCGATCGTCCGGCCCTCCCGGAGGAGTTCGGCCAGTTCCGGGGTACGGCGATCCTCGTTGCCCTCGAAATAGCTGACCAGACGGCCGGTGATCACAACGCCCAGGTGCTGCGCGAGACGGCCCAGCCGCCGGGTGTCCTCGGCGGCGACCACGTCGGCCGTGGCCAGCACCTCGCGAAGCCGGGGCGAGGCGTCGTCCGGGTTGCCGAGCGGCGCTCCAAGGAGAATCAATGGCACATGTGCGATGGTGGCATCCCGCCCCCTACGATCGCCCAATGACCTCGGGTGTGCTCACCGAAGCGACCAAGCCGGAGCTGCGCGCCGCCGCGCCGGTCCCGGACATCGTGCGCCGCCGACTGGCCGGGCCGGGGCGGTTCACGCCGAACTTCTGGCTGGTCGCGATCCTGGTCACCGGGATCGGGCTGGTGCTGCGGCTGGTGAACCTCTCCCACCCGAAAGAAACGAT
>NZ_JBEXCY010000076.1:0-48545 GCF_040605515.1 Dactylosporangium sp. NPDC005572
GACCGCGGACATCGCTTATCTCCGGCGCCAGCTGCGCCGAGCTCGTCGAGCACCGTGACGATACGGCGCGGCGGGCGCGGACCGGCGTCGACCACCAGCATCGCGTCGTGGGCGGCCGCGAGGTCGGCGCCGACGCGCACCGCGGCCTCGCCGTCGGCGTCGTCGCCGGCCCGGACCACGACCGTGTCCCAGCCGGCCGGCGGCGGCGCGATCACCGTCACCAGCCGGGGACCGGCGCCGGCCAGCTCGGGGTGGTCGCCGCCGAGCACGACCGTGTCGGGGCGGGCGACGTCGATCTGGGCCCGGACCTCGGCCGCCGGGTCGGCGCTGAACCGGGCGAACACCGGCGCCGCCGGCCCCCGCTCGCGGACCGGCCCGGCCAGCCGGTGCAGCTCGGCCATCGACGCGGTCATCGCGAGCAGGTCGCCGGACAGCCCGGAGCCGACCTCGATGCGCGTCTGCTCGTAGGGCACGACCCGGCTGAGCAGCACCTCGGACGGCACGCGCCGCACGGCGAGGTCGGTCGCGAGCTCGACCACGGCTGCCGCCGCCGTCCCCGGCGGGACGACGACCAGGACGCGGTATGCCTCCGGTACACCGAGAGCCGCCTTCCGCAGGTCGGCGGCATCCTGCTCGACCAGCCGGCGCGGATAGACGACCGCGAGCAGCGGGCCGGCCATCGCCGTGGTGACGAGCGCCATCACGACCATCAGCGAGAACAGGTCGGCGGGCAGGATCCCCAGTTGCAGGCCGACGGTGAGGATCACGATCTCGGTCAGGCCGCGGGTGTTCATCAGCGTCGCGAGGGCGCCGGAGCGGCGGGCGTCGATCCGGTTGAGCCGCGCCCCGGCGTAGGCGCCGAGGAACTTGCCGGTGATGGCGACGACCAGGATGAGCGCGAGGTCGAGCAGCCCGCGGCCATCCACGGTGGACAGGTCGACGCGCAGGCCGGCGATGACGAAGAACACCGGCAGCAGGACCAGCACGCTGAGCTGTTCGAGGCGTTCGAGGGTCTCGTGGCGCAGGGTCTCGCCGCCGGCGCGGGGCATGACCGCGCCGAACAGGAACGCGCCGAAGATGGCGTGCACGCCGATCGCCTCGGTGAACCAGCACGACAGCAGCAGCCCGATGAGCATTACGGCGAGGATGTCGGGCGTGAGCCGGCCGGCCCGGTCGCGGGCGGTGACGAGCCGCCGCAGGAGCGGGCGGACGACCAGGAACATCACCAGCACGTACGGCAGCGCGAGCAGCACCTGCCAGGGCACCTCCCCGCCGCCGGCGCCGAGCGCGACGACGCCGGCGAGCAGGGTCCACGCCACGACGTCGTCGACGGCACCGCTGGCCAGCGCGAGCCCGCCGACCTCGGTGCGCAGCATGCCCCGGTCGGCCAGGATGCGGGCCAGCACCGGGAACGCGGTCACCGACATCGCCGCGCCCAGGAACAGCGCGAACGGCGCCACGTCGGTGACGTCGTGGTGCCCGGCCAGCCAGACGGCGAGCCCGATGCCGAGGCCGAGCGGCAGCACGACGGAGCCGACCGACACCGACACCGCGGCCCGGCGCCGGCCCCGCACGGCGGCCAGGTCCACCTCGTAGCCGACGATGAACATGAACAGCACCAGGCCGACGTTGGCCAGCCCGGCCAGGGCGGTGCGCACCTCGGTCGGGAACAGCCAGCCGCTGACCTCGGTGCCGAACAGCGTGGGGCCCAGCAGGACGCCGGCCAGGATCTCGCCGATGACCGGCGGCTGGCCGAGCTTGCGGGCGGCCAGGCCGAGCACCCGGGCCAGCACGATGATGCAGGCGAGGCCCAGCATGAGCTGACCGACGGCGTGCGCGCTCATCGGGTCGCCCCGGACAGCAGCGTGGCGACCGCCGCGGCGGACGGGCGTTCGCCGGCCGGGCCGAGGCAGGCCCGGACGATGCCGGCGAGCGGTTCGGGCAGTGCGCCGCTGACCTGGGGCGTCGCCGCGAGGACCCGGCGCAGGGCGAGCAGGCCGTCGCCGTCCGGCAGGTCGCCGTAGACGCCGGTGCCGCTCACCACCCGGTGCAGCAGCACGCCGAGCGACCACACGTCGGCGGCGGGCACCGGCCGGCCGCCCATGAGCACCGCCGGGTCGACGTACTCGACCGTGTCGAGCGCGCCCATGCCGGTGATCGTCACGCCCTCGGTGAAGACCTGGGCGAGGCCGAGGTCGGACAGCTTCCCGCCGCCGGGGTGCAGCAGCACGTTGCCCGGCTTGACGTCGCGGTGGACGATGCCGGCGGCGTGCAGGTCGGCGACCGCGCGGGCGGCGTCGGCCACGGCCCGCAGCGCGGCGGCGGGGGAGACCGGCGCGGCCGGGCTCGCGAGCGAGCCGTCCGGCAGGTACTCCATCGAGTAGTAGAACGTGCCGTCCTGCTGGCCGGCGTCGAACGGGCTGACCAGGTACGGCGACGCCACCGCGCTGAACGCGGTCAGCTCCCGCACGGCCCGGCGGAACGCGGCGTCGCTCGACTCGGCCGACAGCACCTTGACGGCGACGAACTCCACGTCGACCGGCAGCCGGGCCGGGCGGCGCGCGAGGTAGAACTGCCCGTGGTTGCCGGCGCCGAGCGGCCGGATGAACTCGTAGTCGGCGATTCCCTGCACGGCGGACTGACCCCTCTCGCTCACGGATTGCGGTGCGACTCGTAGCGCAGCCACCGGCGGCCAAAGATGATCTTCGCGCCGGGCCGGACCTCCACGGCCCCACCGGCCGGGACGCGCGGCGCCTCGTCGGCGCCGGGGCCCTGCACGTAGGTGCCGTTGGCCGAGCCGAGGTCGACCACCCGCACGGTCCAGCCGGACAGCTTGACGCGCAGGTGCCGGCGGGAGATGCCGCCGTAGGAGTCGGCGATGCGCAGCGGGCGGGCCCGGCCGGCGGCGACGTCGGGGTCGCGGCCCGGGTCCCGGCCGACGACGTAGTCGGCGTCGGCCCGCAGCGTCATGCCGTTGTCGAGCAGCAGCACGCCGAGCGGCGGCCGGGGCCCGAGCCGGCTCACGAGCGTCAGCTGATGCATGGCGATGCCGCAGCGTTGGCAGTACCGCAGCGCCGGGTCGTTGAAGTGACCGTTCTTGCAGTCGACCCCCTCGACGAGCACCTCCGTGTCGGCGACCGGCTCGGCCGGCGCGAGCGGCGGCGCGAAGCCGGGCACGAGCAGCACCGCCTGGAACGGTTTCGGTGCCTCGTCCGGTGGCTGCGGCGCGGCGCCGAACCGCACGCTCAACCCGGCCGCGCCGACGACCCCGGCGTCGAGCCGGGCGAGCGGATGGGGCGCACCGGCCTCGGGCAGCCGCAGCTGTACCGCCGTGACGGGCCCGGCGACAACCCGCGCGGCGGGGCCCGGGCCGGTCAGGCGGACCTGCTCGTGGCGGCCGTCGACCTCCGCGGTCGCGTGGCCGCAGACCAGGACCGCCAGGTCTCCGTCCGCGGTCGGGCCGGCCACCGCGCAGCTGAGCTCGCCGGCCGGGAACAGCTCCGCGACCCGGCGGACGAGGTCCGACCCGTCGCCGCCGTCGGCCGCGATCCGCTGCACGAGGGTCAGCAGCTCCTCGGCGCCGGCCGGCTCGGCGACCGCGAGCAGGGCACCCGCCCGGGTCACCAGTCCGGGACCGGGCATCGGCAGTACCGTGGGATCCGTCACGTCAACCGCCCGCCCCGGAACCGCCACCGCAGGAACGGCACCCGCATCGGCCCGTTGCCGACCAGCCAGACGGCGAGCCACACCGCCGCGAACTGGAGGACGAACGCCGTCAGCGGCGGCGCGGCGGCGATGCCCGGCACGGCGCCGGCGCGCAGCAGCAGCCACAGCACCACGGCCTCCGGCACGCCGGTCAGCAGGCCGAACAGCGACGGCCAGTCCTTCTCCCAGCGGAACTGCATGAGGAAGTGGTAGAGCAGCTCCCAGCCGATGCCGAGGACGGCGACGGCGGCGAGCACCAGGAACGCCGTGCGGTACCGCTCCGACAGCGGCCCGTCGCCCGGCAGCAGGGGGACGATGAGCGCCGTCACGGCCGAGCCGACGACGGCCAGCAGGAAGATCCGGGTCTGGAGGCGACCCGACAGGATGGGGACCATTGGTGGGTTCTCCGTCTCAGATCGGGCGGCCGAGCGCCCAGCGCCACCACTGCACCGTGGAGCGGATCGGTCCGATGCGCCGGCACCAGCCGCGCCGGGCCAGGTCGTCGGCGATCTCCTGGGCGGCGATCTGCAGGCCCAGGAACGTGTCGACGCCGGGGAAGTAGCCGCCGAGCGTGGTCGTGCCGGAGGCGTAGAGCGCACCGTCGCCGCTGGCGGTGCCGCGCACCTCGAAGTGCCGCTCGACGTCGAGCCGGCCCAGCGGGTTGCGCCCGGCGCCGCCGTGCTCCAGGAGGTCGGCCAGCACGCGGTGCTCGGCGATGTCGGCCTCCAGGCCGGTGCAGTCGATGACGTAGTCGGCCCGGATCTCCCGGAAGCCCTGCTCACCGGCGACGACGCTGACCAGCCTGCCGTCGGTGTCGGGCCAGACCTTCTCGACGGTGCCCTGCGCGGCGCGGTACCAGCCGGCGGTCCGGCCCTCCCGCATCTGCTGCTGCCAGCGTCGCCGCTTCGGCGTGTTGGTGCCGCCCATGCCCTTGTACGCGGCGGCGCGCTCCGGACCCTCCAGCCGGCGCATGCGGGCCTTGAGCTGCCCGCCCCAGACCGACTTCGGGTAGTTGAAGCCCTGGTAGGCGAAGCCGTCGCCGCCCCTGCGCCGGGCCCACAGGTGCGGGCCGTGCGCGCCGGTGACGTACGTGCGGAAGAGGTGCTCGATCTGCGTCTGCAGCCCGTGCTTCGCCCGGTCGTCCATGAGCCGCTGCAGCACCCGGGAGGCGACGATCCCTCCGCCGCGCACCAGCACCGTGCCCGGCCGCGTCTTGAGGAACTCGTAGACGTGCTCGTGCGGCTCGTAGGCGTTCACCACGTGCTCGAAGTCGCCGTGCTCCTCGCGGAACTTCTGGAGGTCGGGCAGGAACCGCAGCCCCGGGTAGCCGACGGCGAGGTGCACGAACCGCGACCGGTAGGCGACCCGCCTGGTGGGGCCGTCCGGCGGGGTGAGCACGGTGAAGTACCCGCCCTGGTCCCGCTTGCGCACCATGCGCACGACACCCTTGGCGACCATCGCGTCGTACCCGATCCGCGCGGACTCCCGCCGCAGCCCGGCGAAGACGTCACCGGCCCGCGGGGTCCAGTAGTCGGAGAAGACCGGCTCGCCGAGCACGTGCACCAGCGGCCGCAGGGTGCGGTCCCGCCAGGCCTCGGCCAGCGCGTACGACGGGAAGCCCCAGATGTTGTCCGGCCGCGACGACGAGTCCGAGCGGATCCGCTCCGGCTCGGGGATCTGGGAGACCCGGGTAAGGTACTGGTAGGTCTGCCACGGATGGTCGATGTTGGACAGCACCCGGATCTGTTCGGGCGGCACGCCCGCGATCCGCAGGTAGTCGACGGTCACGAACGAGCCGATCCCGCCACCGACGGTCACAAACGGCACGTCATGCACGGGAATGCCGGCCGCGGCCACCATGCCGTCGGACCACACGGCAGAGCCAGTCAGCTCGGGCGTGAGCTCACCAAGATCCATTTGAATCCCCCGATTTTATGTGCCAATACGGGTAGCACACCGGGAGATCGCCGGGCAATACACAATGAGGACAGTGACCGCTCGCCGACACTCGCACTTCGAGGGGCGCCGCCCCGCGGCTGCCGGCCGTCGAGGCCAACGAGCTGCCGAGTCACGCGGTCGCCAGGCCTCCCGGGCGAGCGCTTGGGCCCTACCTGCGGACCTCCGCGCACCTGTGGGCCTCCGCACACCCGCCGGCTGCCCCGCACCTGCGGGCCTTCGCGCGCCTGCGTGGCCTCTGCGCTCCTGCGGCCCTGTACGCGCCTGTGGCCTCCGCGCGCCTGCGGGCCTGCACACGCCCGCGGGCCTTCGCGCGCCCGCCGCCCACCTGCGGGCCTTCGCGCGCCTGCGTGGCCTCCGCGCAACTGCAGGCTGCGCGCCCGCGCGCAGCCTGGCTTCTCCCGTTCGCCGACAGCGGGCTGCCGCCCACTTGCCCGCAGGCTGCCGGCAGTCGGCCGCGGCGGCGCGTCGCCGTCGCGGCTCACATCCGGAGGACGCCGGCCGCCGGCGATCCATGATCGCGAAAGGTTGTTGTCGCCCGAGCCGTCCCGCGGGCTGTGCTGCGGGCAGATTGGCCATGATCCCGAAGAGTTCTTGCCGCTTGGGCGACCAAAAGTCTTCGGGATCATGGTCGACGTCGGCGACAACCCTTCGTGATCATGGTCGTGGGTGGTCAGGTCTGCCCCGGGCCCGCCGGCGCGGCGCTCGCCGCGACCACCGTCCAGGAGGCCGCTGGTGCGGCGGCTGCCCGGACGGCTCAGCGCCGCTTCAGCGAGCACCGCACGGCCGTCCGGGGTGGGCGCGCCTACGCAGGCACGATGATCGGGGTTCCGGCCACCGGGTCCGGGACCACGACGCAGCTCAGGCCGAACACCTTCTCGATCAGCTCCGCCGTCACCACGTCCGTCGGGGCGCCCTCCGCCACGATGCTGCCGTCGGCCATCGCGATGATGTGGTCGCAGTACCGGCAGGCGAGGTTCAGGTCGTGCATCACGATCACGATCGTCTTGCCCGACGCGGCGTTGAGCTTGCGGAGCAGGCGGAGGAGCTCGACCTGGTGGTTGATGTCGAGGTACGTCGTCGGCTCGTCGAGCAGCAGCAGGTCGGTGTCCTGGGCCAGGGCCATCGCCACCCAGACCCGCTGCCGCTGGCCGCCCGACAGCTGCCGCAGCGGGCGGTCGATGAGCTCGGCGGTGCCGGTCGCGTCCAGCGCGCGGGCGACCGCGTCGTCGTCGGCGTCGGTCCAGCGGCGGAACCAGCCCTGGTGCGGGTACCGGCCCCGCGAGACGAGGTCGGCCACGGTGATGCCGTCGGGCGCCACCGGGGTCTGGGGCAGCAGCCCGAGCACCTTCGCGACGTCGAGCGTGCTCAACGATGCCATCTGCCGGCCGTCGAGGTACACCGTGCCCTCACGCGGCCGCAGCAGCCGGGCGAGCCCGCGCAGGAGCGTGGACTTGCCGCAGGCGTTGGCTCCCACGATGGCGGTGACCTTGCCCTCCAGCACGGTGACGTCGAGGCCCGCGACGACGGTGCGGTCGTCGTAGCCGAGGGTCAGGTTCTCAGCGCTCAGCCGGGTCATCCACCTGCTCCTTGCCGGTTTGTGGTGGCCAGCAGCCACAGGAGGTACGGTGCGCCGACCGCGCCGGTGACCACGCCGGTCGGTAGTGCGGTCGGGAGCAGGTGCACGGCGACGAGGTCGGCGCCGAGCAGCAGGGCCGCGCCGGTCAGCGCGGCCGGGACGATGCCGCCGGTTGCCGGGCCCAGCAGCCGGTTCGCGACGGGGCCGGCGACGAGCGCGACGAAGATGATCGGGCCGGCCACCGCGACCGCCATCGCGATCAGCGCCACGGCCGTGGCGAGCAGGCCGGCGCGGTGGAGCTCGGTGCGCGAGCCGAGCGCGCGGGCGGTGTCGTCGCCGAGCTCCAGTGCCCGCAGCCCGCGCTGCAGTACGACCGCCAGCGGCAGCAGCACCAGCAGCGCGATGATCAGCAGGCGCAGCTCCGGGCCGCTGGCCTGGCCCACCGAGCCGGTCAGCCAGTGGATCGCCTGCCGGGCCTCGAACAGCTGCGCCCGGGTCAGGACGTAGCCGGTGAGCCCGTCGAAGAAGACGGCCACGCCGATGCCGATGAGGATGAAGCGGTACCCCGTGACGCCGTCGCGCCAGGCGAGCACGTACATGAGCGTGGCCGCGACGATCGCCCCGCCGAGCGCGAAGCCGGTGATCGCCAGCCCGCCGGCCTGGAGTACCACGATGCCGGTGACGGCCGCGAGCCCGGCGCCGGAGGTGATGCCGACGAAGTCGGGCGAGGCGAGCGGGTTGCGCAGCAACTGCTGGAAGATGGTGCCGGAGGCGCCCAGGGCCAGCCCGACGGTCAGGCCGGACACGGCGGTCGGCAGCCGCAGCTCGCGCACGACGAAGTCGACGCTCGGGTTGTCGGCCAGGTGCAGCACCGACGTGATGACCTCGCCGGCGGTGAGCCGGAAGCTGCCGACCATCATCGTGACGACGAAGAGGGTGACCACGGCGGCGGCGAGCCCGCCGGTGACCACCGCGAAGCGGGTGCTGCGGCGCCGCCGGTCCGAGCGCAGTGCGCGGACGGTCTCGAGGGTGGCGGTCATCGGTTCACACCTCCGAGAGCTTGCCGTAGCGGACGACCGCGACGAAGGCGGGCGCCCCGAGCACCCCGAGCACCACGCCGACCTGCAGTTCGTCGGGCGCGGCGACCACCCGGCCGACCACGTCGCACAGCAGCAGCACGATCGGCGCGAGGAGCATGGAGTACGGCAGGATCCAGCGGTAGTCGGGGCCGCAGATGAGGCGGGCGAGGTGCGGCACGACCAGGCCCACGAAGACGATCGGCCCGCAGGCGGCGGTGGCCGCCCCGGCGAGCACCGCCACGACGACGAACGCGGCCGCGCGGGTGCGCCCGACCCGCTGGCCGAGGCCGCGGGCGACGTCCTCGCCGAGGGCGAGCCCGTTGAGGGCGCGACCGAAGCCGAGCGACGCGAGCAGCGCGACGATGAGGAACGGCGCGACGCCGGTGAGCACCGGCGCGTAGCGGCCGGCGAGCGAGCCGACCTGCCAGAACCGCAGCTCGTTGAGGGCGTCGATGTTGGTCATCACGATGCCGGTGGTGACCGAGGTCAGCCCGGCGGTGACGGCGGCGCCGGCGAGCGCGAGCTTGACCGGCGTGGCCCCCTCGCGGCCGAGCGACGCGATCGCGTAGACGAGCACGGTGGCGAGGATGGCGCCGGCGAACGCGAACCAGATCGACACGCCGATGCCGTGGACGCCGAGGACGGTGACGGCGAACACGACCAGGACGGCCGCGCCGGCGTTGATGCCCATGATGCCGGTGTCGGCGAGCGGGTTGCGGGTGACGCCCTGCAGGATGGCGCCGGCGACGCCGAGGGCGGCGCCGACCAGGATGCCGAGCAGGGTCCGGGGGACGCGCAGCTCCAGCGTGACGGTGCTGTTGATGGAGCCGTCGTCGTCCACGCCGCCCAGGGCGTGCAGCACCTCGGACAGGCTGATGTCGCGGGAGCCCTGGGTGACGCTGAGGAACGCGACGACGGCGAGCACGGCACACAGCACGGCGAGGCCCGGCCCGAGGGCCGCGCCTCGCCGCACCGCGTGAGCGGTCCGGTTCATCAGTTCCCGATGTTGGGGTCGGCGCTCTTCACGGCCTCGGTGAGCTTGTCCAGCTCGGTCGCGAAGTGGCCGTAGGTGTGCAGCCAGTACGCCGGCCATGCGACGACGGCGCCGGCCTTGGCCGCCTTGATCTTGAACCAGGTGGGCTGCTTCTGGCCCCACTCGGCGTTGGCCGAGGCGGTGTAGGAGCGGCCGTCCCACAGGATCAGGTCGGGCTGGTACTTGTCGGCGTTCTCCCAGCTGAGGTTCTCCCAGTACGGGAACGCCGGGTCCGGGCTGTCCGGGTTGATCACCTTGAGGCCCCAGCGCTGGAAGTCGAGCAGCTCCGGCGCGTACTCCGGGTTGGCGAAGTACACCTTGTCGTCGGCCGGCGACATCGCGCCGACGGTCAGGCCGGGCTTGGCCGCGACGGCCTCCTTGAACTTGGCGAGGGACTGCTCGAAGCGCTGCTTGTTGGCCGCGATCTTCGGGTCGTCGACCTTGGCGCCGAGGCTCTCGGCGAGGTCCTCGTACCCCTCGGCGAGCTCCAGGATCGACTTGCCCTGGCTGATGCCGACGATCGGGGCGAGGTCCTTGAGCTTCTTGCTCTTCTCGTCGACGCCCTCCTCGAGGCCGCTGTTGGCCTTCTCGGCCGGCCACCAGTCGGCGACGATGAGGTCGGGCCGCAGCGAGGCGGCCTTCTCGACGTCGATCTTGCCCCACTCCTCACCGAGGATCTCGATCCCGCTGAGGTCGAGGTCCTTGAGGTTGGAGTCGGTCTTGACCGACTCGTCGGCGTAGATGCCGACCGGCTTGATCCCGAAGGACATCAGGGCGGCCGCCTCGCCGGCGTGGGCGATGATCCGGGTGGGGACCTTGTCGGCGGTGACGACCTTGCCCGACCCGTCGGTGAACTTCCAGGGGCCGGATGCGCTCGGGCCGGACGAGGGCGAGTCCTCGGAACCACATCCGGCAAGGACGGCACTGAGGGCCGCAACGGCGACGATCGAACGCCAGACACGCATATGAACTGATTTCCATTTCAGTCAGTGACGAGGAGTTAGGTTAGGCTAAGCTGACGACTCCCTGTTTGGTCAACAGTCGAGATCAAACAGTGACCTGATCGGCGGTACAGTGCGGGTGGCTGTCCGGGCAGCCGCCGGTCCGCGGAAATGGGCACAGCCCACCCGGTGCGCGACAAACCTGAGGCCTCACCCTCCTTTCGGCCTGACCCAGCGGACAGCAGGCGTGAACGAGAGGAGGCCACCGTGCCTGACTTCCGCCGAGCGGCCCGAGCCCTGCAGCGCGCGGTGCGCGCAGGCGATCCCGACGCGATCGCCCGGGTCGCCGCCCACCACCCCGCCGGCGCGCCGGCCGACCCCGCCGACTTCGCGCTCACGGCGGCGCAGCTCGTCGTGGCCCGCGAGCAGGGGTTCGCGAGCTGGCCGCGGCTGCGGCGGTACCTCGACACGGTCGCGTCACACGGCTGGGACAGCCGGACCGCGGCGTCGCCCGCCGCCCTCCCCGCGGACGAGTTCTGCCGGCTGGCCTGCCTGACGTACACCAGCGACGACGGTCCCGACCGATGGAGCGCCGCGGGTCGCCTGCTGACCGCGGACCACATCTGGGCGGCGTCGGCCGCCGCCCGCCCCGCGGACGTCGCCCGGCTGCTCGACCGCGACCCCGGACTCGCGGGGGCGCGGGGCGGACCGTTCGGGTGGCGGCCCCTGCTGTACCTCACCTACTCCCGCGTCGACCCGGCACCCGCCGAGGCGGACGTGCTCGCCGTCGCCCGGCAGCTCCTCGCCGCCGGCGCCGACCCGGACGAGGGCCACCTCTTCGCCGGGCTGACGTTCCCGTTCACCGCGCTCACCGGCGTGCTCGGCAACGGCGAGCTGGGCCCGGCGCGCCAGCCGCGGCACCCGCACTGGCACCCGCTGGCCGGCCTGCTGCTGCGCGCGGGCGCCGACCCGAACGACGCGCAGGGCCTCTACAACACCATGTTCCTGCCCACGACCGATCACCTGGAGCTGCTCCTCGCCCACGGCTTGGGCTCGCCCGGTCGCGGCACCTGGCGCTCCCGGGTGGGCGGGGCGATCCCGCCCCCGGACGAGCTGCTGCGCACCCAGCTCCGCTGGGCGGTCGAGCACGACCAGATCGCGAAGGTGCGGCTCCTGGCGTCGCACGGCGTCGACGTCCGGTCGCCGTTCACGGCCGCCGGCCCGGCCTGGGCGCCCGGCGACGGCCGGACCCCGCTCGAACTGGCCCGCCTGTACGGCCACGCGGAGATCGCCGAGCTCCTCGTCGAGCACGGCGCTCCCGCCCCACCGCCGGACCCGGTCCAGGATCTGATCGCGGCCGCCTTCCGCGCCGACCGCCCGGCGGTGCAGGCGCTGCGCGCCGAGCACCCGGACGTCGTGGCGCGGGCCCGCGCGACCCGCCCGGGCCTGGTCGTCTGGGCCGCGGCCCACTCGTCGCCGCCGACCGTGGAGCTGCTGGTGGAGCTGGGCTTCGACGTCAACGCCCTGGGTCGCGCGGACGCCCCGGTCGAGGAGCCGTGGGAGACGGCGCTGCACCACGCCGCGGGCGCGGGCGACGTGGAGCTGACCCGCCGCCTGCTGGCCCTCGGCGCCGACCCGGACGCCCGCGACCGCCGCTTCGCCGCCACGCCCCTGGACTGGGCCCGCCACCTGGGCCGGCCCGCGACCGCCGCCCTGCTGGAGGAGGAGGCCCGTCGGTAGGTCAGCGGATGGCGCGCTCGGCGAGGGCGAGCAGCGAGTCGGTGAGCTTGCCGATCAGGGCCAGCAGCAGGATCGCCAGCAGCATCACGTCGGTGCGTCCGGTGTTCTGGCTGTCGATGAGCAGGAAGCCCAGGCCCATCGACGACGCGATCAGCTCCGCCGCCACCAGGAACAGCCAGCTCTGGGCCAGGCCGAGGCGCAGGCCCGAGACCACCGCCGGGGTGGCCGCCGGGAACAGCACGGTGGTCAGCAGGGCCACGCCCGAGCGGCCGTAGGCGCGGCCGACCTCCACCAGGTGCGGGTCGACCTGGGACAGCGCGGCGGCGACCGTGGTGTACACCGGGAAGAACGCGCCGATCGCGACCAGCACGATCTTCGGCGTCTCGTCGATGCCGAGCCAGAGCAGCAGCAGCGGTACCCAGGCCAGCGACGGCACCGCCCGCAGCGCCTGGACGGTCGGGCTCAGCAGCGCCCGCGCCGGCCGCGACAGGCCGACCAGGCCGCCGAGGGCGAGACCGGCGGCCGAGCCGAAGGCGAAGCCGATGAGCACCCGCTGGACGCTGATCGCGACGTGGTGGCCCAGCTCGCCGCGGGTGGCCAGCTCCCGCAGCGCGGCGAGCACGTCGGCCGGCGGCGGGAGCTGGCTCGCCGACCAGACCCCGCTCGCGGTGGCGGCCTGCCAGGCCGCCACCAGCAGGACCGGGACGACCGCGCCGGCCAGCAGCCGCCGGACGGTCGACGTCACGGCTTGGTCCGGGCCTGGGCGAACCTCGGCTCGAACAGGGTGTCGAGCGCGGCCTGGCCGTCCTGGGCCGACTTGATGTTCCCGTCGGCGACGAGCACCGGCAGGATCGTCTGGAGCACCGTCCGCTGGGCGTCGCCCGGCACCGGGTCCAGGTCGAGCGTGGTGCGCTCGGTGAGCACCAGCTTCGCGACGGCGGGGGACACCTTCGACTCGCGGGCGAGCAGCTCCACGGCTTGGTCCGGGTTGGCCGCGATCCACGCCTTCGCCTTCTCGTAGGCGTTGACGACGAGCTGGGTCGTGGCCGGGTACTTCGCCAGGAAGTCCTCGCGGGCGTTGAGCGTGCCGTAGGAGTTGAACGCCTTGTTGCGGTAGATCAGCTTCGAGCCGCTGTCGACCTGGGTCTGCGCCATGATCGGGTCGAGGCCGGCCCAGGCGTCGACGTCGCCGCGCTCCAGCGCCGCCTTCCCGTCGGCGTGCTGGAGGTTGACCACCTCGACGTCCTTCGACGTCAGGCCCACCTCCTTGAGCGACTGGAGCAGGAAGAAGTACGGGTCGGTACCCTTCGTCGCGGCCACCTTCCTGCCCTTGAGCTGCGCGACGGAGGTGATCGTGGAGTTCTTGGCGACGACGATCGCGGCCCACTCCGGCTGGCTGTAGAGGGTGACCACCTTGATCGGCGTGGCGTTGGCCCGGGCGAGCAGCGCGGCCGCGCCCGCGGTCGAGCCGAAGTCGACGGCGTTGGCCCGCAGCGACTCGTTCGCCTTGTTGCTGCCGGCCGACAGCACCCAGGTCACCTTGGTGCCCTTCGCGGCGAGCTCCTGCTCCAGCCACTTCTGCTCGCGCAGGACGAGGCTCGCCGGGTTGTAGTACGCGTAGTCGAGGCGCAGCTCGCCCGGCGCGTCGCCGCCGCTCGCCGCCGCCGCGGGTGCGGGGCTGCTGTTCTCGCCCTCGACGCAGCCGGTGGCCAGCAGCGCCGCGGCCGCCAGGGCGATCCCGAGCAGGACACGCTTCATCGAGACTCCTCCAGATTCTGTGGTACTCCGAGCCGACCGAGCAGATCGGCGCGCATCGCGGCGAGGACGGCGTCACCCCGGTCGCGGGGCCGGGCGCCGGGCACGTCGACGGCGTGGACGACGGTGGCGCCGGGCCGGCCGGGCTCGCTGCCCAGCAGGACCACCCGGTCGGCCAGGCGCAGCGCCTCGTCGACATCGTGGGTCACCAGCAGCACGGTGGTGCCCGCCCGGCGCTGCACGCGGTCCACGAGGTCCTGCATCCGCAGCCGGGTCAGGGCGTCGAGGGCGGCGAGGGGCTCGTCGAGCAGGAGCACGCCGGGGTGCCGGGCGAGCGCCCGGGCCAGGGCGGTGCGCTGGGCCATGCCGCCGGACACCTGCCGCGGCCGGTGGCGGGCGAAGTCGGCCAGGCCGACCACGTCGAGCAGCCGTTCCACCTCAGCGCCGGCCTCCGCGCGGGTGGTACCGCGCGGCAGCCCGTAGGCGACGTTGCCGGCGAGCGTGCGCCAGGGCAGCAGCCGCGGCTCCTGGAACATCACCGCACACCGCGCCTCGATGCCCCGCACCGGCCGCCCGTCGACGGTGACCGCCCCGGCGGTCGGCGCGTCGAGCCCGGCGACCAGCCGCAGCAGCGTCGACTTGCCGCTGCCGGACGCGCCGAGGATGGCGACGACCTGCCCGGCGGTGAGCTCCAGGTCCACGTCGCGGAGCACGACGTGGTCGGCCCAGGCCTTGCCGACGCCGCGCAGCCCCACGGGGACCGCGGTCGTCACGGGGGGTGCGACGGTCACGAGCGCACATATTACATATAAACTCGATCTACTTAATAGGTGATCGATGCCACGACGATCCGCACCCGCTTGCGAACCCTGCGTAACCGAAACGGACCGGCCGCACCTCGGGGGTGGCCCGTTCCTTCGCAGGTGGAGGGGGTTGTGCGATGCTGGCGGGGTGACGCCGGAGGACCTCAAGCACCTGCGCCGCGCCCGCGACCTGATCGACCGCGACTACGCGCAGCCGCTCGACGTGCCCGCGATGGCCCGCGCCGCGCTCATGTCCCCGGCCCACTTCGCCCGCCAGTTCCGCGCCGTCTACGGCGAGACCCCCTACTCGTACCTGATGACCCGCCGGATCGAGCGCGCCAAGGCCCTCCTGCGCCGCGGCGACCTGTCGGTGACCGAGGTCTGCATGGCGGTCGGCGCCACCTCGCTCGGCTCGTTCAGCACCCGGTTCACCGAGCTGGTGGGGGAGAGCCCGAGCGCCTACCGGGCCCGCAACCACAGCGACCTCGCCCCGATCCCGGCGTGCTGGGCCAAGCTCGTCACCCGCCCGAGCAGGAACAAAGAAGCGCAGGTCAACCCGGCCGGGTAGCGTTCCGTGGCATGGAGCTGACACTCACGTACACCTTCCTGGAGGTCGACGACCACGACGCCGCGCTCGCGTTCTACCGCGACGCGCTCGGCTTCGAGGTTCGCCAGGACGTCGCGATGGAGGGCGCGCGCTGGCTGACCGTCGGCCCGAAGGCGCAGCCCGAGCTCGGCATCGTCCTGCAGTCGGCCGGTGTCGCCCGGTCGCCGGAGGACGCCGACTCGATCAAGGCGCTGCTCGCCAAGGGGTCGCTGTCCGGGCTGGTCTTCCAGACCGACGACGTCGACGCGCTGTTCGACAGGCTCATGACCAGCGGCGCCGAGGTGCTCCAGGAGCCGATGGACCAGCCCTACGGCCTGCGCGACTGCGCCTTCCGCGACCCCGCGGGCAACATGCTGCGGTTCAACCAGAAGCCCAAGCAGTAGCCGGGCGTTCCCCGAGATGGGCATACTGCCGGCCCATCCACTTCCGATGGATTCGTCAGCAGGTGCGGCTGAACCGGCCGTGGCCGTCGGCGGCGTAGTACAGGGAGGGGACGCGCCCCAGTTCGGCGGCGAGTGGTCTGAGATCGGTGCAGGCGTCGGCCTGGACCGTGGCGTCGCGGGTGTCGAGGTAGACGGCGAACGCACCGTGCTGGGTGTTCGCCGCGACCAGGTGCGAATGCCACTCGGCGCCGCCGAACTGTGCCGTCAGCCTGTCGTGCGTCGCCCGCTCGTCGTAGATCGGGTCGCGGCCGAGCACGAACATCGCGGCGGCCAGCGCCACGCCGACGACGGCGAAGGCCGCAAACGCGATCCGGTTCGACCTGCGGCTCGGCTCCCGCTCCCGCCCCCGTCGCATGCCGTAGTGCAGCGCCGTTCCCACCGCGGTGATCCACAGCGCGTTGCCGGCGAACATGCGGCTGAAGGTGAGCTCGTCCTGCGGGCCGACCTGCGAGGCCAGCATGCGCGCGGCGGTGGCGGCGAACAGCAGCACCAGCCCGGCCTGGGCCCAGCGCGGCAGCGCGACGAGCGCGCCCCAGAGCCGGTCCCACTGCAGTGAGCCTCGCCGGCCTCCGCTGATGACGAGGAGCGCGGAGCCGAAGATCAGCGCCGCCGGGATGAACGGCACCCAGAAGACCGCCGGGGCGAACGAGACGCCGGGACTGTACAGCGCGGCGAGGAGAGCGGCGTTGAATACCAGCCCGCCCACCGACAGCGGCAATATCAGCTTACGCACGACAGCAATCTAGTGACCGTCGGCCGGGTTCCGGGGTCCCGCCGGCGGCCGCTACCGGTAGTAGCCGAGGAGGATGCCGCCGCCGTAGACCAGGGCCGTCAGGCTGGCCAGCCAGAACAGGCCCGACCACAGCGACGCCGGCAGGAAGGTCAGCTGACGCAGCACGTAGGCGTCCGAGGACTTGTCCGGGCCGGCGTGGCGGAGGTTCTGGAACGCCAGGACGTGGATGAAGCCGCCGAAGAGCAGGAACCAGATCCAGGTGTACGCGAAGAACGCCTCCTGGCCGTCCGACGCTTTGCGCATGACCATGACGATGACCGCGCCGATGGCGATGATCGCGAAGCGGGTGTAGAAGCTGCCGGCGGCGAACAGGGCCATCAGGAGCAGCACGACGCTGATCCACAGCACCGTGCGGACCTGGCCGCGGGACAGCAGATATGCGCCGGCGAGGCCGAAGGCGGACGGACCCACGTAGCCGGCCAGCGCGGTCACGAAGCGGCCGAGCGGGCCGAGGCCGGTGAAGGTCGTCACGCCGCCCTGCGGTCGCAGGGCCTTCAGCGACTTCACCGAGCCGCCCATCAGCGACACCGCCATGGCGTGGCCGCCCTCGTGGGCGAGCGTGATGAGGACGTGCACGACCGGCCACACGACGACCGAGACCGCGAAGGCGGTCAGGCCGGCGCCGATCACGACGAGCTGTGAGGGTTCCACGCGCCGGACGTTATGCGGGCGCCAGCCGGATTCCATCGGATGATTCGGTACATGTTGACGTCAGTCGATTCTTGGGGTTTTCTTACCGGAAGACCAGTCGGCGAATCGGATGGCGGCCCTCCGTCGACGCACCACCCTCCGGAGGGGCCATGTCCATCGTCCTTCGGCTCGCCGTGCTCGCCCTCGCCGCGACGGGCGCCGTCCTCGTCCAGCCGCCCACGCCGGCGCGGGCGGCCGCCGACATCTGCAACCGGTACTGCGACGGCCGCGACCCGGCCCTCGCCCCCGCCGACCGCACCGCCGTCGCGGCGACCCTGTACGGGCGGCGGTTCACGCTGCACGTCGACGACACCGACGCCATGGCCTGGGGCGTGGTCGAGAACGGCAGTCCGGGCGACGAGGTCTGGCTCGACCGCTCGTTCGACGGCGGCCGCACCTGGGTCGACAGCCGCCTCGGCGCCACCGCCGTCCCGGCCGGCGCCCGCACGAGACGCACCCTGATGTACAACGTCGACGACTGGACCAACCGCGGCGTCGGCGCGCTGCGGGCCTGCGGCAGGGCCGGCGACCGGCCCGAGCTGGTGTGCACGGCGTGGGCGCGCAGCACCTGGAACGCCTGGGACCGGCGGACCGCGGCGGCGACCGCGCTCATGATGCGGTACGACAGGAGCACCGGGCTCTTCGACGGTAACGCCTGGTGGACAAGCGCCAACGCGCTGACCGCGGTGGTCGACAACATCCGGCGCAGCGGGATGCGCAGCTACGACTACGCGATCGCGACCACCTACGACAAACAGCTGAACGCCCGGCTCGGCCAGTTCCGCAACGAGTACCTCGACGACACCGGCTGGTGGGGCCTGGCCTGGGTCGCCGCCTACGACGTCACCGGGAACAGCCGCTACCTGAACACCGCCCGGGCCGACGCCGACCACATGTTCGCCTACTGGGACACGCGGTGCGGCGGCGGCGTGTACTGGCGCACCGACCGGACCGTCAAGAACGCCATCGCCAACAGCCTCTACATCCAGCTCAACGCCGCGCTCGCCCAGCGGGTCCCGGGCGACACGGTGTACCGCGGCCGAGCCCAGGCCGGCTGGGCCTGGTTCCAGGGCACCGGCATGCTCAACGCGTCGAACCTCGTCAACGACGGCGTGAACCTGAGCACGTGCCGCAACAACGGCGACGTCACGTGGACGTACAACCAGGGTGCGCTCATCAACGCGCTCGTGCAGCTCAACCGCCTGACCGGCGACGCCGCCGCGCTCGCCACCGCCCGGCGCATCGGCGACGCACTGACCTCCAGCACGTACCTCAGCCCGAACGGCATCCTGCGCGAGCCCAACGAGAGCAACACCTGCGCCGGCGACGGCGTCTCCTTCAAGGGCGCGGCGGTGCGCGGCCTGGGCGCGCTGAACGCGGCGACGGGCGGTGCCTACGACGCCTACCTGAGGCGCAACGCCGACACCGCCTACGCCAACGACCGCGACCGGCTCGACTCGTACGGCAGCCACTGGGCCGGCCCGTTCGTCCCGACCGACCACAGCTGCCAGCACAGCGCGGTCGACCTGCTCAATGCCGCCCCGTAGGGCCTACGGGAACGGCAGGCCCGGTCTGCTTCGGCCCGGCACGGCCTGCACCAAGCCGGGCGCGATGGGGATCGCCCTGCGGTGACACCCTTCGCGTGAGTACGCTGCGAACCGTGCTGCTGCAGCGGACCCCCGGGGAACGGGTGAGGGCGCGGGCCGTCGGCCGGGTGATCTACCACGCCGGCCACCTCCTCCTGACCGGTGGCGTGCTCGCCAGCGCCATCGCGTTCCTGGCCGTCGCGGGCTCGTTCGCCTTCGCCGCCGACCGGCGCGACGCGGCCTACGGGGCCCTCGTGCTGGCCGGCTCCGTCGTCGCCGCGGCCGGCGCGCTGATCTACCTCGGGACCCTCCTCGGCGGCGACCGTTAGGCTGCCGGTTCGATGAACACGGAAGCGGTGCGGTCGTTCGTCCTGGCGGCCGAGCTCGGACAGCTGCAGCAGGTGGCCGACGAGCTGGGCGTGACGCAGCAGGCGGTCTCGAAGCGCATCGCCGCGCTGGAGCGCGAACTGGCGGTCCGGCTGTTCAACCGGACCGCCCGAGGGGTCGAGCTGACGACCGACGGCCAGGCATTCCTCCCGCACGCCCAGAGCATCGTCGCGGCCGCCGAGCGCGGGGTCGCCGCGATCCGGCCCGGCTCCCGGAGCCTGCGGATCGACGTCCTCGGCCTGCGCAGCGCGCAGGCCGTCGTGCTGCACGACTACTGGCGCGCGCATCCCGGGACCGACCTCGACGTGGTGACGCTCAAGGTCAATGATCCCCAGGTCGTGGTCGCCGCCGTCCAGGCGGGTGAGGTCGACGCCGCGTTCCGCACCGTCACAGATCCGGCCGCGCTGCCACCCGGCGTACGGATGCTCCACGCCTTCGACTCGCCGCTGGAGCTGCTCGTCGGCCCGGGCCATCCGCTCGCCTCCGCGCGGGCCGTGACGCCGGAGCAGCTGGCCCGGCACCGCATCTGGGTGCCGGGCATCGCCCCCCGCAGCGAGTGGGCCGAGTTCTACGACCAGCTCGCCACGGCCTTCGGCCTCCGCGTCGACGCGGCCGGCCCGAACTTCGGCAACGAGGTGCTCCTCGACGCCCTCGCCGGCGCTGCCGACGTGGCGACCCTCGTCGGCGCCCGCGACCGGTACCTCTGGCCACCGGAGCACGACCTGCGCCGCATCCCGATCGTGAACCCGACGCTCGCGTACCCGCTCTCGCTGCTCGTGCGCAGCGAGAACGCACACCCCGGCCTGGCCGCGATCATCGACCACCTGGCAGCGCTGCCGCCGCTGCCGGGCCCGGCCTGGCGCCCGTCCTGGGCGACGACGCCGTCGTAGGAGAGATCCGCGGTGGACACCTTCGCCGTCGTCGGCGGCGTATCGTCCAAGCCGTGACCGTCATCTCGCTCATGCTGGCGGTGCCGGACGCGGGGGCCGCCTCCGCGTGGTACCAGCAGGCGCTCGGCGCGACCGAACTGTGGAGCCTCGGATCGGTCGTCGGCCTGGAGGTACAAGGGGCGCCCTTCTTCCTTGCCGAGCCGGAGCGGAACGGCTGGGAGAGTCCGGCCGTCCTCGGCACCACGACCGTGCGGGTCGAGGTCTTCGTGGACGATCCCGACGCGCTGCTCGACCGGGCCGCGGCGGCCGGGGCGAACTACCACGACCCGGTTCGTGACCATCAGACGCTGTGGGGCCGGCACCGCCAGGGCGGGTTCGTCGACCCCTTCGGCCACCGCTGGCTCATCGGCGACCGGTCACCACTCCAGCGATTCGCGGACCGGTCACCGCTTCAGTGATCCGGCGTGCCGGGCGGGGCCATGATGCGCAGGGCGTTCGGGGCCAGGCCGATGCGCAGCGGGGTCCGGCCCCGCGGTTCGCCGTCCACCTCGACGGGCGCCGGCCGGTCGGTCTCCAGCCACAGCTCGTCGGTGGCCACGAACGGCTCGTCGCCGAGGGTGCGCAGGTGGCCGGTGGCCGCGTTGCGGGCCGTGTCGCGCACGAGCTGCCAGCGGCTGGGGCCGCCGACCGGGTAGGCGATGAGCAGCCGGTCGTCGGCGTGCGCGTCGGCGGTGATGGGGCGGCCGGCGTGGAAGCCGCCGTTCGCGACGTACACCTGATGCGTGTGGAACTCGTGGCGCCGCCCGTCGGTGCGCGCCACGACCCGTAGCGGGCGGTGCCGGGCCAGCAGGCCCGCGGCGGTGACCGGGTAGGCGAGCCGCCCGACCACCCGCTTCAGCCGCCGGGGCGCGGACAGCATCACCTGGGCCGACAGCCCGACCCCGATGTGGTTGGTGAACGGCACGTCCCCGGCGAGGCCGAGATCGACGTCGATCACCGTACCGTCGGCCAGCGTGCGGACGGCCGCGTCGAGGTCGAGGGGGATGCCGACGGTGCGCGCGAAGTTGTTGGTCGTGCCGAGCGGCAGCAGGCCGAGCGCCACGTCCCGATGGGCGAGCACCCGCGCCGCGGTGCTGATCGTGCCGTCCCCGCCGCCGGCGACGACGAGGTCCGCCCCGCCCTCGACCGCGGCGTGCAGCCGCTCCTCCAGGCCGCCGCCGTCGGCGGTCTCGATCGAGAAGCCGGCCGCGACGAGCCGTGACCGCGCCTCGCCGTACAGCTGCCGTCCCCGCCGCGCCCGGGTGTTGACCACCAGCACGGCGCGCCGGTCCCGCCGGATGTCCTCGGTCAGCTCCTGCTTCGTCCGCACCGACCCGAGCGTACCGCCAGTAGAGTCCACGGGGTGTGGCTCCTGCTGGACGACGACGAAGCCCCGCTCGCCGAGTGCACCGACGTCGACGGCCTCTTCGCCGACCTGCCGCCGCGCCCGCGCGAGCGGTTCACCCTCGTCGGCTGCGCGCCGGAGGGGGCGCTGCGGGAGCGGGGCCGGCTCGGCGACCTCGCGCTGACGTCGCCACCGTCCTGGTTCGAGTTCCTCGGCGACGTCGCCGTGCTCGCGCATCGCCCGAGCGCGGCGGTGCCGGGAACGGTCGACGTCGATCTCGACGGATTCGTGCACGTCTACGACCGCACGGACGCGGTGGTCCGCCCCGGCGGCGTCACCGAGTTCGTCCTGGAGGGCGGCGCCGGCGAGGCCTACGGCACCTGCCGGGACGTCGTCGGCGTGTTCCGCGAGCAGGCCCCACCGCCGGTCCCGCGGGTCCGGCTGCGCGGCTGCCGCCCGTTCGCCGTCGGCCGCCGGATCCGCGCCGAGGTGCATCACATCAGGGCCGACGGATCGATCACCAGGCTGGTCGACGCGACCGTGTCCGGGACGGTCGAGTCGGCACAGGACGACGTCGTCGTCGCCAGCGACCCGCGCGAGCCGCTGCCGACCGGACTGCTCGAGATCCTTCAGCAGTGGTACCTCGGCCGCCCCACCGAACGGAACCTGTGGGCCGGCTACGACCGCGACCTGCGCCACCACTGGGCCGGCGTGGCGCTGGCCAACCCGCCGGGCACGCCGGACCGGCCGCCGGGCGCGACCTACGACCTCGACGGGCGGTTCGTCACCGACGTCGAGGGCTTCTACTGTGCGATCGGCGAGGCGGTCAACGGCCCCGGTGGGTACTTCGGCTGGAACCTCGACGCCCTCGACGACTGCTTCGGCGGCAACTTCGGCGCGCGGCCCCCGTTCCGGCTGGTATGGCACGACTCGGCCGTCGCCCGTGAGCACCTCGTCCCCGGCTATGACCACCGCCGGCTGGCCCCGGCGGTCACCTTCGGGTACCTGCTGGAGCTGCTCGTGGCGCACCGGGTCGACGTCGAGCTGCGTTGATCAGCCGAGGAAGTCCAGGCGGCCGCGGATGCGGGCCGCGGTCAGGTGGTCGAAGTAGTCGCGGGAGCTGACGATCTCGCCGTCGCGGACCCGCATCACGAAGATGCCCGGGAGCGCGAACGGCTCGCCGGTGTCCTCGACCGTGCCGCGGTACTCGAACTCGGCCACGATCACCTCCGGATCCGTCGTCTCGTGGACGGTGATGTTGGTCGCCTGGCGCAGCAGCCGGGGGACGTCGCCGGTCGGGCGGAAGTGCTCGCGCAGCTCGTCGCGGGTGCGCAGCGCCGGGGCGCGGCGCGGGTCGAACGGGTGCACGACGTCGGTCTGCTCGGCGTAGAGGTCGGGGAGCTCCTCCCAGCGCTCCTCGGCGACGCCGTTGACGAGGGCGAGGAAGACCTCGCGTGGGCTACGGGCCATGAACACACCTCCGGTACGATCCGAAGTCGATACTCCGATCATACGAAGTCCAGACTTCGTTTATCAAGTGCGAGGGGGACCATGCGCGCCGACGGGCAGGCCAACCGGGGCCGCATCCTGGACGTCGCCGAGGAGGTCTTCGGCCGGGGTGGCGAGTCCGCGTCGACCGAGGAGGTTGCCCGCCTGGCCGGCGTCGGCATCGCCACGGTCTTCCGCCACTTCCCGACCAAGGCGGCCCTGCTGCAGGCCGTGCTCGTCCGGCGGTTCGACCGCCTGCGCGGCCAGGCCGAGGCGCTGCTGGAGGACGACCCCGGCACCGCGTTCTTCGGCTTCTTCCGCCACCTCGTCACCGACGCGCCCACGAAGATCGCGATCGGCGACGCCCTGCTCGACGCGGGCGGCGACGACGGCGGCGAGGCCGCCGAGGCCTCCCTCGGCCTGCGCCGCGCGGTGGGCGCCCTGCTCGAGCGCGCCCAGCAGGCGGGCGCCGTCCGCGATGACGTGGAGCTGCCCGAGGTCTACGCCCTGCTGGTGGCCATGTCCCGGGCGGCCGCCGTGGACGACGAGACGAAGACCCGCGCGCTCGCCATCGTCTTCGACGGCCTGGCCGCTACCGCAGCGCCGTAGCCGCGTCCGCGCCCCGCGCCCCGCTTCTGAACGCGAGCCAGAAGCACCAGACGGCGATCACCGGGTCGCACAGGGCGCAGCCGAACGACGAGTCGTGCAGCGACGGGATGATCGGCGCGCCCTTGTGGTGGTGGGCGACGTCCCACGCGGTGTGCAGCAGCCAGCCGAGGCCGATGAACGCGTACGACCGCAGCCCGGCGAACGCGAGGGCCGCCATGACCGCGGCGAACGCGAGCTCCCACAGCCCGAACCCGCCGCCGCTGATGTAGGCCGCGCCGGCCCCGCCGACCATGACGGCGTTGAACCGCCGCCGATGTGGTTCGGGCACGAACGAGTTGAGGGCCACGTACAGCGCCCCGATCGCCACCGGCACGACGTACCCCAGCATGGCACTCCTCCTCGGTCACCCGATCGTCGTCGGGTGCCCCGAAGTTAGCCGCGCGTCAGGGGTACGACACCGTCCTGCGATGCCAGAAACCAACGGATTCCCGCCAGCTCATGGGATCGGGTAGCTGACGCCGGTCAGGCGCTCCGACACCTCCCACAGCCGCCGCTGGGCCTCGGGGTCGTTGGCGCGGCGGCTCGCCTCGACGCGGCGCGGATAGCCGCGGATCTCCAGCAGGCCGTCCGGGCCGTAGTACTCGCCGCCGGCCGCCGCCGGGTCGGTGGCGGCGCGCAGGGTCGGCAGGGCACCCATCGCCGGGGTCCGGCCCAGCAGCCGGGCGATGAGCAGGTTGGGCACGCGGAACCACGGCGACGAGTACCGGAAGATCTCGGTCGTCGCGCCGCCGGGGTGGGCGGCGAGCGCCTGGGTGGCGTGGCCGGCCGCGCGCAGGCGGCGGTCGAGCTCGTGGGTGAACAGCAGGTTGGCCAGCTTGGAGCGGCTGTAGGCGGCGCCCCGGCCGCGCTGCGGGTCGGCCGTGTCTCCGGTCAGGTCGAGCCGCCCGAGCCGGTGCCCGATGCTGCTGACGGTGACGATCCGCGCGTCGCGCAGCCGGTCCAGCAGCAGGCCGGTGAGGGCGAAGTGGCCGAGGTGGTTCACGCCGAACTGCATCTCGAAGCCGTCCTCGGTGCGGCCCCGCATGCCGGTCACGCCGGCGTTGTTGACCAGCAGGTCGATCCGGTCGTAGCGCTGCCGGATCGTCTCGGCGGCCGCCCGGACCGCGGCGAGCGACGCGAGATCCAGCCGCACGATGTCCGCGGCGCCGATCGCTTCGGCAGCGGTACCGCCGCGAGCCAGGTCACGGCAGGCGAGCACGACGGTGGCGCCGCGCTGCGCCAGCACGCGCGCCGTTTCGAACCCGATCCCGGTGTTGGCGCCGGTGACCACGGCCACCCGGCCGTGCTGGTCGGGGACGTCGGCCTCAGTCCAGGTACGCAAGACTCCCACTCCTAACATGAACGACTGGTTCATGTTGTATGGTGAACGCTAGGTTCACCTTTTGGCAAGCAGGGGGAGTGCATGCGCGCCGACGCCGCCCGCAACCGGTCCGCGATCCTGGCCGCCGCCCGGCAGCTCATCGCGGCCCGCGGCCCCGGCGTGGGCATGGACGAGCTCGCGGCGGCGGCCGGGGTCGCGGTGGGCACGCTGTACCGGCACTTTCCGGCGAAGGAGGACCTGGTCCGCGCGATCGTCGCCGACCTGGCGACGGCCGTCGGCGAGGTGCTCGACGCGGGCCTGGCGGAGGTCCGCGCCGGCCGCCACACCGCGCACGAGGAGCTCGCCGCCCTGTTCCTCCGCGTGGTCGTCGAGATGGGCCAGGAGCGCCTGCTGCGCGAGGCCCTCGCCAGCCGCGAGGCGCTCGAGGCGATCCAGCGCCGGGCCGTGGAGGCGCTGACCGAGATCGTCGCCGCGGGCCACGCGGACGGCAGCCTGTGCCCTGACGTGACGGTCGACGACGTCGCCCTCCTGCTGCGCTCGGCCCCGGACGCCCAGACCCCCCGGCCGGACCGCGAACGCTGGGTCGAACTGGCCGGCCGCGCGCTGCGGCCCGCCGATCCCGCTGGCTTCCCGGGCGCCGATAGCTGATCATTTCGCCCTGTGGGTTGGTTCAAGCGCCGCAGGCGGGTCGTGCCGGATCCGCGGCTGGAGTTCGACGCGGACGGCCGGCTGACGGCGGCCTCGCTCGCCGCGGTCCGGAAGGCGGCCAAGGCCGGGCACGTCGGCGCGGTCGGCACCTTCGCGTCGCTGCAGGGCGACCTCGACCGCGCCGAGTCCTACTGGCTGGCGGTGGCCGCGCTCGACGGGCGCGGCAGCGCGGACGCGATGCTCGAGCTGGCGCGGCTGGCACTCGGCCGCGGCGACCACGCCGCCGCGGCCCGCTGGATCGAGCCGGTGCTCGGGCAGGACGACGTGTACCCGGTGACCGCGCTGGGTGTCGCCTTCCGGGACCACGGCGACGAGGCGACCGCGCTACGGCTGTTCCACGCGGCGATCGGCCGCGGCGACCCGTGGGCGATGGACTACGCCGCCCGGATCTACGCGGCCCGCGGCGAGTCCGGGCACGCGGCGGAGCTGCGCGGCCGGGCGGCGGACCTGCGGACCGTCGAGGCCATCCGGCAACCGCCGATCCTGGGCCTGTGACGCCGGCGTCCGGAGCTCGCCTCGCGTCATTGCGTCGCCAGGTGGCGTTCGAGCCAGCCGAGCAGGGCCGCGAACTCCGGCGACATGGTGGTGTCCGACTGGGTGAGGAAGATCGGCTGCCCGCCGTCCTCCACCGTGATCGTGTAGCTCATCGCGTCCCTGGCTCGTCCAGGTCGTTCCTCCTCGGCCGCCGGAGCGGTCGTCGCCGCTTCCACCAGGCGAGCCAACTCGCGCGCCTCCTGCTCCGGCAGAGCGTCGGCATCCATGACCCGGGGCGGGAGGCGCAGGTGGATCGCGGCCGCCTGCCCGCCGTGGGCCGCCAGCGTCACCTTCATCCCGCGCCTCCCTGGCCTGGTGTGCACTACTTCCGCGTCAACGCACCGACGTCGTCGGCCAGCGCCTTGGCGTGCGAGGAGAGGGCCTCGATCCGCCGGATGAAGTCGGCGATCGTCTCCTCGTTGCCGGCGACGCCGTCCGGCAGGCCGGCCGGGACGCGTTCGCGGCCCGCCTCCGGCGCGGCCGGCGTGCCGCTGATCGGGATGCCGACCTTGCTCCACGCCGCCTGCACCGCCGTTTGCTCGGTGCCGCCGGCTCCGTACAGCTCTTCCGCCTTCCAGTAGGTGGTGTCGGCGAAATCCTGGAACCCGGACTGCGCGTTGGACGCCTTCAGCGACTCGTACCAGATGCGCCCGGGGGCGTTCCACGCGTACCCGCCGATGCCTACCGCGGCCAGGTAGAAGGCCCGGTTGGGGATGCCGGAGTTGATGTGCACCCCACCGAAGTCGCCCTCCTCCGTGTCCGGCAGCCTGACGAATCGGCTCATGTGGTCCGGCTGCGGGTCCTTGCCGAACAGCTCGTTGTCGAACGCCGTGCCCGGCGCCTTCATCGATCGCAATGCGTCCGCGTCGATGCCAGGGGTGAACACCTCGGGTCCGATCAGCCAGTCCGCCTCGGCCGCCGTCTGGTTCAGCACCCGCTGCTTGACCATTGCCCCGAAGGCGTCGGACAGCGACTCGTTCAGCGCCCCCGGCTCGCCGTGATACTCCAGGCCGGCCGTGTGCTCGGTGACCCCGTGCGTCAGCTCGTGGGCGATCACGTCGACGGACCCGGTGAAATCGGTGAAGATCCTTCCGTCCCCGTCGCCGAACACCATCTCCTGCCCGTCCCAGAACGCGTTGTTGTAGTTCGTTCCGCGATGGACGAATGCCTGCAGCCGCATTCCCCGGTCATCGATCGAGTCGCGGTCGAACGCCTCCTTGTAGAAGTCGCGGGTCGCGCCGAGCCCGTCGAAGGCACGGTTGACGGACGCGTCGGCGACAGGTGGATCGGACTCCGACCTGACCAGCACGGCGAGCGGCAGGAACGTGCCGTTCCGGCAGTCGAAGATCGTTCGGCGGCCGTGGGCGGGCGCAATGGCGGAGCCCGCGAAACCCGCCCGCGCGGCTCGCCCGCCCCGCAGCTGGGCGGTGGTCACCAGGGTGCCCAGGGCGGCTCGGCGGATGTCCTCCTCGCCGCTTTCGAGCAGCTTCTGCAGGATGTAGGGCGGCATGATGCAGTTCCGGCGGTGATGGGTCCTGGTCATGGAACACCTCGGGTGTGTAGTCGGGATTCGGTCGGCGGCTTGCCGCCGTTGAGGTACTGGTAGAGGCGTGGGACCTGGTCCGGGAACCGGTCGGCGTTCAGCAGGACGTACGGGGCGGCAGTGCTGGTTCTCGGGCCGCGCTTGCGGTCCTTGCGCTGCTCGCGTTCGATGCCCAGCAGATAGTGGTCGGCCAGCAGGTGTCCCCATGCCCGTTCCCGCTTGAAGCGCGGGCCGTCGATGCGGACGCCTCGCCTGGTCGGGTCCGGCGCCAGAACGCCGAGTCGGGCGACGATGTCGAACTCGTTGCCGTAGCTTTCGATCCACGGGACCGGCGTGTCCTGATGGGTCGTGACGTAGCGCATCGCGGTCGCGCAGTTGGCGAAGCAATAGACCTCGAGCTTGGCGATCTCGCTCGGTTCCAGCGGGTCGAAGTCGGCGAGGTCCAGCGGTGCGTCGTCGGGGTACACCGGCTCGGGTCCGGCCGCGCGAAACGCCGGTGCCGTCGCCCGGCGTTCGTCCAGCCGTCGCAGGTACCGCAGTACCGCGCCGGCGATGATCGTCCCCTGTGAGTGCGCGATGAGCACCACGCGTGTCCTTTGTGGATCCTTCAGTGCGTCGTACAGCACGGGAAAGGTCATGGTCGCCGCCTCGCTGATGCGGGTCCAGCCCCACGCCTTGTCCAGCGCGCACTCGAGCAGGTCCTCGACGAATCCCCCGGTCGCGTTCTGGATCAGCGTGATCGGGCGGTGGAAGAGGTCGGCCAGGTAGGCCGCGTTCAGCTGCGCCACCGCGTCGTTGGTCATGATGCCGTTGACGAAGAGCCAGGCCTCGTCGGGATGTGCGGTGTAGTTGTTGTTGTGGTCACCGCGCTGCAGGACGAGCGTCGGGTGCCAGAACAGCCGCTCCACGATGGACGGGAGCAGCGGCGGAGTGAACGACGGCGGCGTCGCCGGCATCGACGGGACGACGACGTCGGCGACGAAGCCGAGCACCCGAGCCGGCCGCCACACGTCGAGCAGCCCGAACTCCGAGTAGCGATGGTGCGGTGGCAGCCAGGTCCACGGATGCCCGAGCAGCGACGAGAGGTACGCGGGTGGGATCCTGAGGGCATCCACGACGCCGCCGAGCAGGTCGTTCCACGCTCGACCACCGACCACGTACGACCGGTCCGTCGGGAAACGGTCGGCCAGGTCGGGCTCGGCGTGGCGCGCGTCGCTCTTCTCGTCGATGCTCATGTCCGCGTCCTCGCATCGTCGTGCCGTCTGCGATGCCGGCGGTCTGCTACCCCGGACCCGTCCCACCAACCGCACCCGCCGGCATCTCGTCGTGCGGCCCAACACGCGGCGCTGGCCGATTCGCTACACAGGGTGTGGCACGGCGCGCAGGATGCCGGGCACGTTGGACCCATGGCACCGACGGCTGGTGCGCCGTCGACAGAAACCTTCGCATCGACGTGCCGGGGCGCGCTGCAAAGGGTGAGCCGCAAGTACCCACCTCGGCATCAAGACCGTGAGGAGCAACCATGGCACTGCTGAGCACCCTGACCGAGGGCGCGTCGGCCACGAAAGCTGCGCCGGGCGGCGCCACACTGCTGCAGTCCGGCCCTGCCTCCCCCGTGGCGGAGGACATGCCCGGACCGCGCGCGGGCACCCGTGGTACCGCGCAGGACATGTACTTCTTCACCTCCATCGAGGACTTCC
Source organism: Dactylosporangium sp. NPDC005572 (assembly GCF_040605515.1). NCBI lineage: Bacteria > Bacillati > Actinomycetota > Actinomycetes > Micromonosporales > Micromonosporaceae > Dactylosporangium > Dactylosporangium sp. NPDC005572. The sequence goes on from NZ_JBEXCY010000076.1 coordinate 29,335, forward strand.
CGCCCAACACCGGGGACCTGGGCCTGACGCACGACGACGTGCAGGGCTTCTACGACTACATCCGGCAGTTCAGCACGCCGAACGCCTGGTACCGCGACGGTTCGGTCGGGCAATGGATCTACGAGGAGACGTACGACAACTACCTCGACGACTACGGGTTCGACGCGGCCCGCGTCGTGTACCACTCCGGGCACGGCTCGATGGACGGTAACGGCGTGTTCTGGCTCCCCGTGGGCAACGACTGGGGCGGAGACACCTGGACATCGTCGAACGACATGCGGCTGGGCAACGAACAGGCCCGCTACGCGTTCTGGTCGACGTGCCTGTCGCTGCGCGTCAAGGATGGACACACTCCGTTCCGCACCTGGTCCACCGCGAACCTCGGCCTGCGGATGATCTTCGGTTACGAGACGACGAGCGTCGACAGCGGCGACTACGGCAAGTTCTTCTTCGAGGAGTGGAACAGCGGCAAGTCGTTCAGCACGGCGTTCCTGGACGCCTCCTGGCGCATCAGCACCGCACAGGAACCATCCGTGGCCGCGTGCGGCGCGACCCAGGCCGAGGCGACGGACCGGCTGTTCAACGAGCGGGTGTTCAACGGCGACCGGGCCGACACCGCCTGGTGGTGGTGGCGGTGGTACAATGCCGCGCGAGCCCGCACACGCAACGTCCGGATCCCGGACGGGGCGCGCTCGGCGAAGCTCGCACCCGCCGTCGCCTCGCACGAGGATCTCGCCGCCTGGGCGGAGCGGTTCGACGTGCCCGTTCCTCCCGACGCCCGGGAGCGCGGGCTGCGCCACGGCATCATCTTCGGTGGAAAGGCCGGCGCCCGCGTCGCGGTCGACCCGGGCGGCGCCCGGGAGGTGTGGCTGGCCGAGACCTCGGACACCCGCCGGCAGATCGGCACCGAGCAGGCGGTCACGGCGGCTCAGCGGGCGGTCGAACAGTACCGGCTGGCCGAGAACGTCGACCTGGTCCTGGACCGCATCCGGTACGACCGGCACGCCGGACAGAGCGCCGACGAGCGCGTCGACGACGCGGTCCGGGAGATCACGGTGGACTTCGTGCAGGTCATCGACGGAGTCCCGGTCGTGGGCGCAGACGGGGGCAGGGTGCACGTCAGGGTCGACAACGAAGGTACGGTGACCGGCATCAGCGACTCCACGCATCAGGTGCGCGACCTGCGGGACCAGCCCGCCGTGCCGCCACAGCCGGAGTCCCGCAAGTCGCGCGCACCCCGGCCGAGCCTGGCCGGCAGCGTGCGGCGGGAAGGCGAGAACGGCGTGGCGTCCGCCGGCGGTGCGGCCGTCGACCAGGCCATCGACGAGGCGCTCGACACCGCGCTGCAGCGCCGCCTGCAGCGGATCGCGTCCGGCGGGCGCTTCCCCGGCGGGATCCGCACCGTGCCGGACACGACGGAGGTCGGCTACGCGCTGCGCGACGGCGACGCGGTGCTCGTGGCCCGCCGCGAGGTCGAGTTCGACTTCGGGCAAGGACTGGCGAAGCGGTACGTGCTCGCGCAGCCCATCGACGGCTGACCCTTCCCCGGGCACCCGCACCCGCGCGCGCGGGTGCCCGCGGCGGCCATCCGGAACCTCGCAAGCGTGGCCGGTCGCGAGCCGTAGCGCGGTTCGGTGGGTAATACGCGGTACACGGGGAAGCATCGACCCATGACCGCAACGCTCAAGGACCGGACCGTGCTCGTCGTCGGGCGGGGCAGCGGGATCGCGCGGGCCGTCACGGTCGCCGCGCGGGACGCCGGGGCGACCGTCGTGGCCGCCGGCCGGCACCGGGGCGGGCTCGACGACGCCTACCGGGACGAGCCCGGCATCGTCGCCGAGACCGTCGACCTCACCGACGAGCGCTCGATCGAGGCGCTGGGTGAGCGGCTCGGTACCGTCGACCACGTGGTCACCACCGCCTCCGCGCGGGCCCGCGGGCGGCTCGCCGACCTGGACCGCGACGACGTGCGGCGCTCGTTCGACACCAAGGTGATCGGCCCGCTCATGCTCGCCAAGCACCTCGCGCCGCGGATGCCCGAGGAGGGCTCGATCACCCTCTTCTCCGGCGTCGCCGCGGCGAAGATCGCGGTCGGCACCATGGCGGTCGCCATCACCAACGGCGCGGCCGACATTCTCGCCCGCTCGCTCGCCCTGGAACTCGCCCCGATCCGGGTCAACGCCATCTCACCCGGCGTGGTCGACAGCGGCGCCTGGGACGAGTTCGGCGGCCAGGGCAAGTCGGCCTACTTCGACATGATCAGCGCCCGCAACCCGGCCCGCCGCATCGGTACCGCCACCGAGATCGCCGACGGCGTCCTCTTCGCGATGACGAGCCCCTTCCTGACGGGTACCACGCTGCACATCGACGGCGGTGAGCCGCTCACCTGACCGACCCCTCGGTACGCCCGAAGTCGAACACGAACGTGCCGTCCTCGATGCGCTCGACGAGCTCGCCGACGTCACGGGCCTGCGGGACCGCCGTGTCCCAGCCGGTGCTGGCGACGTCCACCAGCAGCACGGGCGCGGGATCACGCCGCAGGTCCAGCACCAGCTGCGTCCGTGATCCATCGCTGCCGATGACGGCAATGCCCGGATGCGCGGCCGTGCGCTCGCCCCACGCCTCCTGGGCGGCGGCCGTCTCGCGCGGCCGGTGCAGCGATACGAAGGTCTCCTCAGAGATCCATCCTCGCCGGTACCACGACGAGCCCTGCAGATAGCTCCGCCACGAGGCCGGCAGCGGAGCGGTGAACTCGTCGTCGGGGATGGGCCCGCGGTACTCCGCCTCCTCGACGATCGCGCCGACGATGTGCGCGTTGAACTCGGCGAGCCGCTCGGCCGGGATCCAGTACTCCAGCACGTCCCGCCCACCGACCTGCTGCACCTGGTACTGCTCCAGGTGGGAGCGCTCGACCTCGAACCGCGTCACGTACCCGACCCCACCGGCGGGCACATTCCACTCCCGCGCGATCCTGGTCGCGTACCACCGGTTCAGTACGGGGTAGAAGATCGGCTGGTCGGCCAGGCGCGGCGGCCACTCCCGCCACCCCGAGGCCGCCACGAGGTCGAGCTCGCCCTGCCCGGTAGGCCGCCAGAGCGTGATGGTGTCGGACACCCCGATCATGATGCCGCACCTACGCTGTCCGCGTGGACGAGTTCTGGGCGCTGCTCGAAGCGTCCGGCCGGTGCGGGCCGGCAGCAGCGCGAGGCCATTCTGCGCGACTTCGTCCAGCACCTCTCGGCCACGCGGGATCCTGTGAACACTCTTCGGCGAGCGCTGGAGGGGCGGTACACAATTGACGGATGGAGTGGGTTCGAGTGTGTGCCTACGCGAACGTCACGGGGTGTCCGCGGCCGGACGAGGCCCTGCGGCATTGACTGCGGGAGCGGGGCATCGACTGGATGCCCATCGCCGCTGAGCAGGTCATGATCGGGCTCTACTGCGGGCCCTGGGGCGGCACGATCGACATCCAGGTCGCGGGCGCCGCGCTGTGGCCGCTCGGGCTGCATCCGGACCAGCCCACGTCGCGGATCGTCGGGCCGCCGCGGCCCAAGTGGTGGCACGCCGAGGCCGACCGGTCCTGGCGGCGTACGCCGGACGAAGCGACCCCGCGGCCCCGTCGGCGGCCGCGTTCGTGACCGGCGCGCCCGGGCTCCTCGGGCGCACCGTGAGCGACCGGCGCGCCGCGGTCGGCCCCGCCCTGCCCGCCCTGCCCCGGGCCGCGCTGCAAGCCGCGCCGCGAGCCCCGCCCTGCCCCGCCCCACGCCGCGCCATGGTCGGCGCCGCGCCGCGCCGGAAGCCCCGCCGTGGTCGGCGCCCCCTCCCCGACCTCGCGCCGCGCCGGGAGCCCCCGCGATCTTGGAGTTGTGGTCCTGGAAATGTCCGATAAAAGCGATAAATCCGGGACCACAAGTCCAAGATCGCGGGGGGCGTGCCGCAGTTGGCGGCGCCGGGCGGCAGGCGTGGGCGGCGTGTTAGCTCTTGCGGGGGTCTCGGCGGGTCTTGGCGTCCGTCAGGCGGCGGCGCAGGTCATCGCGCACGTCCATGACCGCGGCGTGCAGGTCGTCCTCGGTCGACACGGTGACGATCTTGTCCAGGCCTGGCGTCCAGCACTCCAGCGTGACCTTCTGGCCGGGGGACTGGCGGTCCTTCACCGAGATCTCCAGTTCGGTCGCGTCCGCATTGAACGACGCGAGCCGGGCGTCCAGCGGGCCGAACTGCTCGGTGATCCAGTTCCGGTCACCCTGGGTGAAACCTGCGCCCACGCGCAGGCACTGCTCGACGGTGGCGGGGTTCGAGACGCTACTCATGTCGATCGTGTACCCCGGAGCGTGCCGGAAAAAAACCATTTGACGGCCGCGATATGTTCATCCTCCGTGCTTCCGGACGGGTGGGGTCACCCACGCTTCTGGAGGAGCACGTGTCCCTGCGCCGCCCGCCCGCGCTGGCGTTCCTGCTGGTCACCGTCGTGATCGACATGCTCGGTCTCGGCATCGTCGTGCCCGTCGTCCCGAGCCTGATGACCGCCGTCACCGGCGACCCGGTCGCCGCCGCCCACTGGTCGGGGTGGATCGACGCGAGCTTCGGCGTGACCCAGTTCCTGGCCGCGCCGCTGCTCGGCCGGCTCGCCGACCGCTACGGCCGCCGTCCCGTGCTGATCGGCGCGCTCACCCTGCTGGGCCTGGACTACCTCGCCCACGCCCTGGCCGGCGCGCCCGGCCCGATGCTCGTCGCGCATGCCGCCGCGGGAGCCCTCGCCGGTACCACGACCGTCGTCAACGCCTACATCGCCGACGTCACGCCGCCGGCTGAGCGGCCGCGGGCGTTCGGTCTCGTCGGCGCGGCGTTCTCCGTCGGGTTCGTCGCCGGGCCGGTGCTCGGTGGTGTGCTCGGCGCCGTCGACCTGCGGCTGCCGTTCCTGGTCGCGGCCGGGCTGGCCGGGGCCAACGCCCTGTACGGCGCGTTCGTGCTGCCCGAGTCGCGGCCCGGTGACCGGACCACCAGCATCGCCTGGACGGTGGCCAACCCGGTCGGGGCGATCGCCGCGCTGGCCCGCCGGCCCGGGCTCGGGCGCCTCACGGTGTCCCGCCTGCTGTCCGACGTCGCCCGGATGACGAACCAGGTCACCTGGACGTTCGTCGTGATCGCGCGGTTCGGCTGGGACACCGTCAAGGTCGGCGCGGTCCTGGCGGCGAGCGCGCTGCTCGGCGCCCTCTGCTCGGCCACGCTGTCCGGGCCGTACGTGCGGCGACTCGGGGTACGCCGGGCGGCCATCGTCTCAGCATGGGCCGGAGCCGTCAGCCTCGCCGGCTTCGGGCTGGCCGGGCCGGCGTGGATCGTGCCGCTGATGGGGCTCGGCGCGGTGGCTGCCCTGGGCGGCAACGCGGTCCAGACGTGGATCACCTCGGCCACCGACGAGCGCGAGCACGGGACCGTGCAGGGTGCGCTGACCGGCATCGCGGCGCTGGCCGAGGCCGGTGTGCCGGCGGTGGCGACCGCGCTGTTCGCCTGGAGCCTGGCGGTGCCGCTGCCGGGGCTCGTCCTCGTCGCGGCCGGGCTCGTCGCCGCGGCGTCGGCGCTGGTCCTGTGCTCCACATTAAGAGTGTCTTAGGGCGGTACCGCCCGTCGATACCCTCCCGTTACGTTTGGCTGGCCCGATCGGACGTCGCCGCCTCGCCCGAGGCAGCCCGGACGGGCGCCGCCGAGTCGGCGGTCCGGCGCCCGTCCCCCGGGCACCGGCGGCCGAGCCGGGGACCCACCTGGGCGAGCGATCGCCCACGGGGTGAATCCGTGGCGCGACTGGCCGCGGTAGGGCGCCTTCTTCTCGCCCGAACCCGTCAGCTCACCCGGTAGGCGGTCCGGAAGAAGGAATCCGCCGTGTCCAACGGACGAACGCTCCTGCGTGCTCTGCTCGTCGGGATGACGGTGGCGGCGGTCGTGGCGCCCGCGTGCGCCGCCCACGCCGACCCGACAGCGGCCGAGATCCAGGTGCAGATCGACGACGGCAACCGCAAGGTGGAGCTGATCGTCGAGGAGTACAACAAGGTCAACGGCGACCTCGCCGCGACCCAGACGGCGCTGGCCGACCTCGACGCCAAGCTGCGCCCGCTCCAGGCGCAGATGGCCGCGGCCCAGGTCAACGTCGAGCAGGTGGCGGTGTCGGCGTACAAGACGGGCAGCCACCTGCGCACGCTGTCGGTGGTGCTCGGCGCCGGGTCGTCGGAGGGCTTTGTCGACCAGCTCGGCACCCTCCAGCAGATCTCCCACAACCAGCAGATCGAGCTCGACACGTTCACGGCCGCGAAGAAGGCCTACGACGCCGAGCAGCAGCGGCTCAACACCCTCCTCGCCACCCAGCAGACCCAGAAGGGCGAGCTGGAGACGCGGCGCAAGCAGATCGAGGCGGACATCGCCCGGCTCGACGCGCTGCAGGACAAGGTGAACGCGGAGGAGGCCGCGAAGAAGAAGGCCGCCAGTACCCCGACCACCACCAACCCCGGCCCGCCCCCCGCGGTGTCCGGCCAGGCGGGCAAGGCGGTCTCCTACGCCTGGGCGCAACTGGGCAAGAAGTACGTCTGGGGTGCCGCCGGCCCGAACACGTTCGACTGTTCCGGCCTGACGATGATGGCCTGGAAGGCCGCCGGAGTCACCCTGCCGCACAATGCGGCCCAGCAGTGGGGCAAGGTCAAGCACATCAGCCGCAGCCAGCTGGCCCCCGGCGACCTGGTCTTCTACAACGGCCTGGGCCACGTGGGCATCTACATCGGCAACAACCAGATCATCCACGCCCCGAACAGCCGCACGGTGGTGAAGGTCGCCCCGATCGACGTCGACCCGCTCTACGGCTACGGCCGCCCGGGCTGATCGACGCCGCCTCGTGGGCCGGTCCGCCCCCTCGACGGACCGGCCCACGCGGTTGTCAGTGTCCTTCGCATGCCCGTCATCCTTCCCGCCGGCGGCGGTCGACGGATGGGCTCGCCTACCCGATCCCCCTGAGTAGGCGTACTCAGGGGGATCGGCATGGGCGGCAACGATCAGTATCTGGCGATGTAGAGGCGCTGCCCGGCCGGCCGGAAGCCGGCCCGCTCGTAGACCCGCCACGAGTCGTCGCCGCCGGCCTCCAGCCAGGCCACCTCGACGCCGGCTTCGAACAGCCGCCCGGCGATCTCCGCGGTGATCGCCCCGGCCAGACCCCGACGGCGGTGGGCCGCGCCGACCGCGATGCCGCCGACCTCGCAGATCCCGTCGCTGGGCACGACCGTGCCGCCGCCACCGGCGTACCGGCCGTCGGTGGTGCGGGCGCCCACGAACACCCCGCCGCGCAGGCTGACGCGGCGCTGCCGGTCGATGTCCGCGGGCCCGGCGTCGCCGGGCGAACCGAACGCCTCGTTCTGGACCGCGATCATGCCGGCGATCTCACCGTCGGTCTCCGGGACGAACAGCTCGAAGCCCGCCGGAACGGGCTGCGCGACGAGCGTTGCCGGCATGCAGGTGAGGTACTCGTTGCGGGCCTCCACGGCGAACCCGGCGTCGAGCAGCAGTTGCTCGAGCTCCGGGGCGCAACTGGTGACGTACTCCAGCCGCGGCGGCCGACCGGCGAAGGCCGTGACCAGGTCGGCGACGTCGGCCGCGGTGATCTCGGCGCCGGGAACCGGCGTCGCGTAGTTGATGTGCGGACTGTCGGTCCCGTGGTCCAGCCCGAGCACGAACGGGCCGGACTCGACGGCGTTCAGGCGGGTGCACAGGTTGGCGACAACGGCGCGCTGAATGCGCAGATCCATGGTGAGATGACCCTTTCGAGGGCTCGGAAGAAAAGGCGAAGCGAGGGCAGATGTCAGCGGCAGAGGCCGCTGGGGACCGCCGGGATCACAGGCTTCACTCTTTCGAGCACTCGGGGATCGCGCGCCTCATGCGCGGATCGCGCTGCGACTCTATCAGGCCGCCGCGGTGCGGAAGGTGTTGCGGTACGTCGTCGGGGAGACGCCGATCGTCTCGCTCATGTGGAGGCGCAGCGACGCGGCCGTGCCGAAGCCGGACTCGGCCGCCACGCGGTCGACCGGGAGGTCCGTCGTCTCCAGGAGGCGGCGGGCGTGCTCGACGCGCTGGCGGATCAGCCACTGGCCCGGGGTCAGGCCCACCTCGTCGCGGAAGCGGCGGGAGAACGTGCGCACGCTCATCCGGGCGTGCGCGGCCAGCTCGGCCAGGCTGATCGGGCGACCAAGCCGGCCCAGCGCCCACTCGCGGGTCGCCGACGTCGTCGCGGCGGAGGCCTCGGGGACCGGGCGTTCGATGTACTGCGCCTGGCCGCCCTCCCGCCACGGCGGCACGACGCACAGGCGGGCGACCCGGTTTGCGGCGGCGCTGCCGTGGTCGCGGCGGAGCAGGTGGAGGCAGACGTCGACGCCCGACGCGACCCCGGCCGACGTCAGGATCTCGCCGTCGTCGACGAACAGCACACCGGCGTCGACGACGACGTCCGGGAACGTGCGCTGGAAGTGCTCGGCGTCGTTCCAGTGCATCGTCGCCCGGCGGCCGTCGAGCAGGCCGGCCGAGGCGAGCACGTACGCCGCCGAGCAGATCGAGACGATCCGCGCCCCCGGACGCACCCGGCGCAGCGCCGCCTCGATCCCGTCGGGCAGCCAGTCGCGCGGACCCTCCGGCCCGCACACGAACGGCGGCAGCACCAGCGTGTCGGCGGTGTCGATCACCTCGGCGCCGTGCCGGACGGTCACCGCGAAGTCGGCGCTCGTCGCCACCGGCCGGCCGTCGAGGCTGCAGGTCATGACCTCGTACAGCGGGGCGCCGTCCGGATCCGCGGCGGTGCCGAAGATGCGGGCCGGGATGCTCAGCTCGAACGGATAGACGCCGTCGAGGGCCAGGACCACCACGCGATGAGGCATGGCCAGATCTTTGCACATCTTGGCGATCTGGCCACTCGATGATCGGGATCCCGATCGGCAGGGTTGAGGCACACCAATCCGAAAGGCACTCCACATGCGCGCAATCGATCAGGTCACGTTCGGCGGCCCCGAGGTACTCCAGTTGGTCGAGGCCGACAAGCCCGAGCCCGGACCCGGCGAGGTGCTCGTCCGCGTCCACGCGGCCGGCGTGAACCCGACGGACTACTGGCACCGCGCCGGCGGCGGGTTGCTCGGCCGGCCGGTGCGGCTCGGCTGGGACGTCTCCGGCGTCGTCGAAGCGGTGGGCGTCGGCGTCGCCGTGCACCGGCCCGGCGACGCGGTGTTCGGCATGCCCCGCCTGCCCCACGAGGCCGGCGGTTACGCGGAGTACCTCACCGCGCCCGCCCGCCACCTCGCGCCCAAGCCGGCCACCCTGTCCCACGTGGAGGCCGCCGGCCTGGGCCTGGCCGGCCTCACCGCATGGCAGGCGCTGGTCGACCTCGCCGACGTCCAGCCGGGCCGGCGCGTCCTGGTGCATGCCGCCGCCGGAGGCGTGGGTCATCTGGCGGTACAGCTGGCCAAGGCGAAGGGCGCATACGTCATCGGCACCGCCCGCGCGGCCAACCACGAGTTCCTCCGCGGGCTGGGCGCCGACGAACTGGTCGACCACACCACGGCCGACTTCGCCGCCGAACTGTCCGATGTGGACATCGTCGTCGACACCATCGGCGGCGAGTACGGCCCGCGCTCCCTGCGCACCCTCCGCCCGGGCGGCATCGTCGTGTCGCTGGCGTCACCGGCCGAGGCGGCCCTGGCCGAGCCGGCCGCCGCCGCCGGCAGGCGGGCCCGGTTCATGATCGTCGAGCCGGACCAGGCCGGCCTGCGGGCCCTGAGCGGGCTGGTCGCCACCGGGCAGCTGCGCGTGGCCCTGGACACGGTCCTGCCGCTGGAGGAGGCCGCCAAGGCGCACGAGCTGGGTCAGGCCGGCCGGGCCCGGGGCAAGATCGTCCTGACCGTGGCGGACTGACTAGACCCGTCTTTCGCACATGGTTGTGCGTGGTGGCGGGTTGGGGTGGTTGGGTTTGTGGATGGGTGTTGGTGGTGGTTCTCGGGGTCGTCGGTTGGTGGGTGGGCGGCGGGCGGAGCTTGTGGCGGTACCGGTGCTGGAGAAGCGGTTGGGGTCGTTGCCGGTGATCGCGGAGTTCTCCCGCCGTCTGGACATCGCGGGGGTCATCGACCGGGTTTGCCCGGTCCGGGACGTTGCTCATGCGACGCATGGGCAGGTGATCGAGGTGCTGATCGCGAACCGGTTGACGAACCCGTCGGCGATGGTCGGGATCTCGGCGTGGGCGTCGGCGTGGGCGGTTGAAGAGGTTTACGGGGTTCCGGCCGCGGTGTTCGGTGATGACCGTCTTGCTCGGGCGCTGGACGCGATCGCCCCACAACTGGACCAGATCGTCGGATCGGTGGGGGCGGCGGCGATCGCAGCGTTCGGGGTCGACGTGGCCAGGTTGCACTGGGACATGACCAGTGTGTCGCTGCACGGCGCCTACGACGACGTCGAGGACGGGTTCCCGGCGCCGGGGTGGGGACATCCGAAAGACCGCCGCACCGATCTCAAACAGATCCAGGCCGGGATTGCGGTCGCCTCCGACGGCGGCGTCCCGATCTTCCACCAGGCCTACGACGGTGGCGCTGGAGAGATCTCCCAGGTCGTCGAGGCGATGCAACGCCTGCAGGTCCTGGCTGGACCCCGCCGGTTCCTGCTGGTCGGGGACTCGAAACTGCTGTCCTACGGCAACATCACCGCGATGAGCGGCGCCGGCGTCGGGTTCATCGCACCCCTCGCCGCGAAACGGGTCCCGGCTGGGCTGTTCGCCTCCCTCGATCCCGCCCGGGCGGTGCCGGTGGACTACACCGCACTGCGCGACGCCGGTAAGCCCGCCGACCGGCGCGGCGGCTACCGGGTCGTCGAGGACGTCATGGACATCCCCGGACCCCGCAAACGCGACCCGGTCCACCACCTGCGCCGGGTCCTGGTCCACTCCACCGCGAACCAGGCCGCCGCGATCAAAGCCCGCACGCTGAAACTCGACAAGGCCCGCACCGAACTGGACACCCTGGTCCGCACCGCCGGCACCCGATATCACCCCGACACCGCCGCAGTCACCGCCAAAGCCGAACAGATCAGCCGGCACCGCCGCATCGGCAACTACCTACGCACCCGGATCACCACACACCCCGACACCGGCAAACCGGTCTTCACCTGGCACTACGACCAAGCCGCCATCCAGGCCGAAGCCGCCACCGACGGCTGGTACGCCCTGCTGTCCAACCTGCACCCCGACGAGGCCGACCCCGCCGAAATCCTGCGCCGCTACAAGAACCAACCCGCCGTGGAACAACGCTACGCCACCATCAAAGGACCCCTCGCCGTCACACCCATGTTCCTGCAACACAACCGCCGGATCACCGCACTCATCACCGTCATCTGCCTCGCCCTGCTCATCTTCAGCCTCATCGAACGCGAACTCCGCACCAACCTCGCCGCGCAAGGCCACACCGACATGGCCGGGTTCTACGCCTACGACAACCGCGCCACCCGACCCACCGGCCGACTCATCCTGCAAGCCCTCCACGACCTACGACTCATCCCCGCCCACAACCAACAACCACCCAGAATCCCTCACCCCGGATGGCTACAAGCCCAAATCCTCGCCCTCCTCAACACCGACCCAACCCAACCCCGCTGGCCCTAAACCACCGCACAACCACGTGCGAAAGACGGGACTAGACCGTCTCGGTGACCGGCGCGGGCCGGCGGCGCGACAACCACCGCTCGACGAGGAGCGTGGTCAGCGGCGGTACCGAGGCGGCGAGGGCCACGACGGTGCGCACGAGCGACCACCGCTCGGCCCGCGCGACCCACAGGGTTGCCACCAGGTAGGCGATGAACAGGGCGCCGTGCAGCCGCCCGAACAGCCACACGCCCGCATCGGTCGTCTCGGCGACGTGCTTGAGATACATGCCGATGAGGAGGCCGGTCCACGAGAAGGCCTCGGCGATCGCGGTGATGCGGAACAGGCGGTACGGCTGCATGACGACCGAGGATAACCGCCCGGCGGACGGGTCACCGCTCGCCGGGCGGCGGGCGTGGCGTGTGCCACGCGCGGGCCTCAGCGGATGACCCGGCAGACCAGCGCGTCCGAACTGCCGCGGAAGGCGCTCATGACCACGTCCGCGGTGAGGTACTTGCAGGCGAGGTACGGGTCGCCGGAGCCGACGTAGGTCAGCGGGCTCGACCCGGTGTAGCAGCGCAGGCCGGAGCTCTCGTAGAAGCCGATCCAGGCCGAGGGGTACTTCGAGTGGCAGTAGTCGCCGATGGACAGCGGCCCGAAGGGCACGTCGACGACGGCCGCCTGCGCGGGCGAGGCGAACGTGAGCGTGCCGGCGAGGGCCAGCGCGGCGCCGGCGGCGAGGGTCACGAGACGACGAAGCACGGTACAACCTCCACGAACCTGGGGAAGAAGATCGCGGCGCCGCACTCATCATGGGCGAGGAACGCTTCCACGACAATGGATGTGTTGCCCAGCCATGCCGCTCAGCGCCGCGAGCTCGGCCGGCCAGGCTCGCTGGGCCTGGGTGTCCGGGACGGTGAGGCCGCGGGCGCGTTCGAGCAGCGGCCAGGCCTGCTCCGGCGGGACGCCGTTCAGGGCCAGGATGCCCGCCGCGAGCAGCGAGGCGCGGCCGATGCCGATGCGGCAGTGCGTGACGACGTGCGCGCCCTCGCGGACCCGGCCGGCGAGGCCGCGGAGGACCGGCAGCACGGCGGACGGGTCCGGCACCTCGCGGTCGGGGATCGGGATCGAGACGTACTCCAGGCCGGCCGCGCGCGCCGCGTGCGGTTCGCCGGCGAGGCCGACCTCGTGCAGCTCGGCCGGCGTGAGGGCGCAGACGAGGACGTCGACGCCGGCGGTGCGCAGGGAGGTCAGCTCGTCGGCGAGCCAGTCGCCGGCCCGGGGCTTGGCCATGGTGCTGAGCCGCCCCGGGCCGGGAATGTCCACAGTGAACAGTGTCGGGCGCATCGGTGGTAGGAGCCTCGCGGGGTCGTGGATCAGGCCGCCGGGGCCGTCTCGTAGGTCATGAACGTCTGGCTGTCGGCTGCCTCGCTGCGGACCCGGCCGCCCGAGATGCGGCGCAGCCACACCGCGATCGCCCGGTCCAGCCGATACGTCTCGATGTTGTGGCGGCAGATGTCGAGGGAGATCACGCCTCCGTGCTCCTCGGCGTGACGGTACATCGCCTCGATGAGCCTCACGAAGACGCCCTGCTCGTGCCCGGGGACGGCGACGAAGCCGCAGTACCAGATCCGGTTGTCCGCGTAGTGGGCCGGCCAGCGGCGGGCGAAGTACTCGGGGGAGATGAGGGGCCAGGCGCTGAGCTGGTTCGTGTACGTCGCGAGACCCAACAGTACGCCGTCGTCGGAGTAGGCCAGCCACTTCTCCACGCGCGTGTCGGTCATCACGGCGTCGAACTCGGCGCGGTACATGAGATGCCGCTGGACGGTGAGGGCATTGAGGTGACGGAATGCGGTGTCGTACAGGGTCCAGGCGAGTTCGAGCTGCTCTCCGACGAGATCCGCGTGAATGTCGATCTTCATCCCGACGCTCCGAGTTACGTTCAGTAGGGCTCTGTGTACAGACTGTACGCATGGCGGGGTGTGATCGACAATCATCAGAATCTTCGCCATAAGGGAGGCCCTGATCCCGCGCGCAGGACGCCGAGTCCTGGACTTCCGGTACCTGATCGGTTCCCACCGGAAACCGATCCGCCGATCGTCGCGGTCCCCGCCGCCGTGCGAGGCTCGGGGTCATGGGGCTGTCGTTCGAGGTGCATCGGCGGGCCGCGGGGCAGATCATCCTGCTGCTGCGCGGGGAGCTGGACCAGGAGACCGCCGGGACGTTCCACCAGGCCCTGGCCACCGCGCTCGCGGCGTTCCCCAGCGACCTGCTGCTCGACCTGAGCATGGTGACGGCAATGGGCGCCGGTGGCCTCGGTGTGCTGCTGGCCGTGCGCCGCGCCGCCGACCAGCTGCGCTGCCGGCTGGCCCTGCAGGCCGCCAGCCCCGCGGTCCGCGACGAGCTGCGCGCCCGCGGCCTGGCCGACGACCTGCGACCGGTTGGAGCCTCAGGCGGCGCCGGTGCCCGCGGCACCGCCTGAGGAGTCACTCGACTAGCAGGCGCCCTGGTCCTCCCAGGCGCCCCACTGGCCGGACGTCGACGGGTTCTCACCCTGCGTCCACCACTTGGCGCGGTACTTGCGGTTGCTGTACTGCACGACCGTGTTGCCGCTGTACGCGGTCGTGGAGTTCCAGACCGGCAGCCCCGCGCAGCCGGTGCCGGTGCTGGTCGACGGCGAGGCCGAGGCCGACGTCGAGGCCGACGGTGAGGTGCCCGAGCAGGCACCCTGGTCGACCCAGACCGCGTTGACGCCTGGCGTGTCGCCCTGCGTCCACCACTGGGCCTTCCACGTGCGGCCGTTGTACGACACCAGGTTGCCGCCCGTGTAGACCGCGGTCGACGACCAGGCCGGCGCCGTGCAGGTGCCGGTCCCGCCCGACGGGCTGGTCGACGTCGTCGGGGACGCCGTCGGCGCGGTGCCGCCGCGGGCGTAGTCGGCCGCGAGCGCGTAGGTCTGGCCGCCGAAGGCGAGCGTGAAGTTCGACGGGCCGGAGATCGGCAGCTGGTAGTTGAGCGTGACCTCGGCGAACGAGCCGGCCGCGATCGCCGCCGGGATCGTCAGCCGGACCCGGTGGAAGTCGCCCTTGAGGCCGCCGACGTTGCTGCCGGTGTGGCCGGTGGAGACGACGGTCAACGCCCAGCCGGACTGCTGGCCGAGCGTGCCGGGCGTGGTGGTCGGGTAGTCGAACTCCAGCTGCGCGCCGGCCGGGATCGGCGCGCCCGTGTTGTTGACGAGCCGCAGCTCCGGGTTGATCGGGTAGTTGTTGTCGCCGAGCGCGAAGCCGCTCACCTGTACGCCGACGTTGAGCGTCGCCGTGGGCAGGGTGATGTTGGCCTTCTTCGCGCCGTACGGGCCGGCCGTCTTGAACTTGTCGTAGAGGATGGTCGTCATGGTGTTGCCCATGTAGTACTCGCCGCGGGTGGCGTTCCAGGCGTAGTCACCGGCGAGCTCCCAGATCATCACGCCGCCGATGCCCTTGTTCACCACGTAGTCGGCCTTGACGCCGATGGACTGGTCGTCCTCGGTGGACAGGAACACCTGCTTCTGCGCGTTCCACAGCCACGGCGCGACCAGGGCGCTGGAGTAGTTGCGGGCGTAGGTGCCGCTGATGCGGTCCTCGGGGTCGGTCGCCGGCGTCAGGCCGTACGCCTCCAGGTAGCTGCCCTGCCGCCCGTCCTGCAGGTTCTTGGCGTGCCACATCGGGTTGGCCCCCGCCGGCACCTCGGCGTTGAGCTCCGTGTCGTGCCACAGGTTGTCGATGCCCACCGCGCCGTTGCCGCACGGCGTGGTCGAGCCCACGGTCCCGCCGGTGCCGGCCGGGCACTTCGTCTGGTCCGGCAGTGCCGCCCGGCCCCACAATCCGTTGGTACCACCGGTGACCCCGCGGAAGCCGCGGGTGTAATACGGCACGCCGATGTTGATCCGGCCGGACTGCATGGCGCCGCGGAAGTAGTGGTAGGCCCAGTCGGTGTTGAGGTAGCCGATGTTCTGGTACGCCCCGTACACGCCGCCGGCCGCGAGCTCCGCGTCGTCGCCGTTGTCGTAGAGCGCCGCGTTCGGGCCGACGAAGTGGTTCCACGCGCCGTGCAGGTCGTACGACATGATGTTGACGTAGTCGAGGTACTGCAGCGCCTGGTAGGCCTCCATGCCGCGCAGCAGCCAGCCGGAGGCGGGCGCGGCCACGGTCACCATGTAGTACTTGCCGTCCGCGGCGGAGGCGGCGTCGAGCTTCTCCCGCAGCGTCTTCATGAGCACGTGGTAGGAGGCGTTGAGCCCGGCCCGCTTGGCGTCCGCCTGGGCGAAGTCGAGCGGGTTGCCGGCCTTGTTGTTCGACGTCGGGTACTCGTAGTCGATGTCGACGCCGTCGAAGCCGTACGTGCGCAGGAAGCTCACGACGGAGTCGGCGAACGTGTTGATGCCGGCCGTGTTGACGGTGTTGGTTCCGGTGGTGGTCATGCGGTAGAAGCCGCCGGAGTCGACCCGGCTGCCGTCGTCACCGAAGTAGCCGCCGGTTTCGGCCCAGCCGCCGACGCTGATGAGCGTCTTTACGTTGGGGTGCTGCTTCTTGTACTTGTTGAGCAGGTTGAAGTGCCCGGTGTAGGAGTACGCGGGGTCCATCTCGGCCCCGGCGACGCCCGGCCAGGTCATGTTCGTCGACACGTTGTCGGCCGCCGTGGGCGTGCCGACCGAGATCTTGTTCGCGCCGTCCACGTGTGCGAACGCGTAGTTGATGTGGGTGATCTTGTCCCACGGGATCTGGCTGGCGAGGTAGGCCGGTGCGCCGTTCTTGCCGGTGCGCCAGCTGGTGAAGTACCCGATGATCCGCCGGCCGTGGTCGGCGCCGAGCGTCTCCCGGCCGTTGGTGTCGTAGGCGTTGCAGTAGGGGACCGTGACGCCGGGCGTCTGGTAGAGCCCGTCGGGCCGGCAGGCCGCGTGGTCGACCTCCGCGCTGGCGGTCGTCACGAAGAACGCCGCCGAGGCCGCCACCAGGGCGGCCGTCGCAGCGGACAAGAGGTGCAGAGCGCGTCGTCGCATAGAACCCTCCGCCAACCGTTAATAAACTTAACAGTAAAGTGACCTCAAGGTATAGCGGCATCGATGCGTTGAACGCAAGGGTTGTTATGCCTGCCGAAAGGTAGGCGGCAATTCCTTCGGTTCCCCTTGCCCGGATCGAGATCACCGAGACGGCCGCGGCTACGCCCGCCGCCGCGCACCCGGCAAGGCTGGGCCCGGCGACCTGAGCCACCCGACGCCATGATCGATGGCGGGTTCTGGTTGCCATGACAGCCAGAACCCGCCATCGATCATGAAAGCCGCCCCTCTGCCGGCGTGGCTCGTGGGTTGCGTCAACGCTGGCCCATGATCATGGGAAACATCCGGCTGCCAGGGCGACCAGATGTTTCCCATGATCACGGAACGCCACCCCGCGCAGCCGCTGTGGGGCGGGCAATTCGCTCAACACGACAACAAGGCGGAGGTGGGGCGAGCGCGGAGCTAGGCGTCCAGGGGGTTGAGGGTGATGCGGGTGGCGAGGTCCCGGCGGATCGATGCGGCCGCCGCGCAGTGGGGCTTGCGGACTGCCTGGTCCTCGAAGTCGGCCAGGAACTCCGACGTGAAGCCCAGCCGGGGGTAGCGGCGCAGTGTCGCGGCCCGGGCGTCCGGCGGGAACTCGTCCGCGTGGCGGCCGATGATCTCCCAGCTCGTGGCCACCTGCAGCACGTGCGCCTCCGGATCGGCGGCGGCTGACACGTCGTCGCGCATGTGCAGGACGATGATCTGCGCGATGCGGTCGGCCCGTGGGGGTGGCCAGCCGGCGGCGTAGGCGAACACCCGGGCCAGGTCCCCGCCCGCCTCCTCGAACGGCACCGTGTGGCTGTCGAAGGACGGTGTCAGCGCGATGTCGTGCAGCAGCGAGCCCACGCAGAGCAGCTCGTCGTCGCAGGCGATGCCGTGCGCCTGGCGGTACATTGCGCCCCACGCATAGGTGCGGACCGAGTGGTTGAGCAGTGCGGGCGAGCAGTGGCGCTCCGCCACCGACAGCGCGGCGGCGACCGCGGGCGTATCCGGCAACACACCGACACTGTCGGGCAACCCGTCAGCCGACGGCATCATCCGCGCGGAGTGAGCCGGTGCGCAGGGCCACCGCCACGAGCAGGGCCACGCCGAACAGCCAGCTCACCGGGAGCGCGGCCGTCGACGGCCAGTGCGGCGCCGGCAGCGGGGGCAGGTCCGTGGTGGAGCCGAACGCCGGC
This sequence comes from Dactylosporangium sp. NPDC005572, assembly GCF_040605515.1. Taxonomy (NCBI): domain Bacteria; kingdom Bacillati; phylum Actinomycetota; class Actinomycetes; order Micromonosporales; family Micromonosporaceae; genus Dactylosporangium; species Dactylosporangium sp. NPDC005572. Next base: position 47,228 of record NZ_JBEXCY010000076.1, read on the forward strand.
AGCGCCCAGCCCGTCAGGCGCCACACCGCCAGCGACACCACCAGGCCGCACACCCCGGACGCGACGACCAGCGCCGGATAGGTCCACAGCGCGGCCCGGCGGACCGTGTCGCGGCCCAGGCCCTGGAGCCGGAGCGCCGCGCGGTCGGAGGCGCGGTCCCGGCGGTCGACCGCGGCGATCAGGCCGATGCCGCCCGCGGCGAGGACCACCGCGAGGAACCCGGCGCACAGGTGGAACCAGAGGGACAGTGCGGGGCCCTGCTGGTCCAGGCGGTCGCGTACCGAGCCGGCCGTGCGCTCGCCCGTCACCGACAGGCCGGCCGCGGCCAGGCGGTCCAGCACGTCCGGCGGTGCGGCCGCGTTCAGCCACACCTCTGGCGACCGGGCCAAGCCGGCGTCGACCGCGACGCGGTCGGCGTACTCCAGGTCGGCCAGCATCCCGGCAGTCCCGACGCGGGGGAGTGCGGTGAACCGCGCGAGCGCCCGGACGGGCATGGCCCGCTCGTCGAGGCCGGGCACCTGCGCGGGCGCGGCGCCCGCGGTGACGACCGGCAGCGGGTACGGCGCGTCGGACGGCTGCAGCCACGCCGGCGAGTCGACCAGGCCGGCGACCGAGAGGGTCAGGCCGTCGCCCGACGCCGTCACCGCGCCGCCGCTCACGCGCCAGTGCGACGCGTCGAACAGGTCGGCCGACGACAGGGACCGCAGCGTGATCGAGGCGTCGGCGGCGCCGCCGGTACCGTCGCGGCTCAGGCTGATGCCGGCCAGGCGGCAGCCGCCGTCGCACATGCGCTCGCGCTCGGTGAACGTGTGCGGGCCGTTGTCGAGCAGGCCGAAGTCGAGGGTCGTCGTGTCGGGGCCGGTGAGCGACGCGAGGACCATCCGCAGCCGCACGCGCTCACCCGAGTCGATGCCGGCCACGACGGCGTCCAGGGTCACGTCGCGGGCCGGGAACACGACGGGGGCGTGCGCCGGCGGGTGCAGAAGGTCCGCGGCCCGGTGCAACGAGCCGTAGGAAGGCAGCTGGTCGACGACGGCGGGCAGGCGGGACGAGTCCACCGCCCAGCCCGTGCCGGGCAGCTCCGCGACCGCCATCGCGAACGCGCCGGACGGGTCGGCCGCCCGGACCGCGCGCAGCAGCTCGTGCCGGCTCACCGGGGCGACCGACACCACCCGCGGCGCGCCGGTGCCGATCCGCGCGGCCAGCTCGCGGTCCTGGCGGGCCACGTCGGCGGCGCTCACCGCGTAGCCGAGCACGGCGACCGCCGCGACCAGCAGCAGCATCATCCACGTGACCACCCACGTCGGCCTGCTCGACG
>NZ_JBEXCY010000077.1:0-48348 GCF_040605515.1 Dactylosporangium sp. NPDC005572
ACGGGACCCGTTTCGAACCGCCCCAGCTGCTGCTCCACAAGGCCGCCCGCGGGGAACTGTTCCGGTAGGGATGCGCCTCGTCTCGCTCCTGCCGTCCGCGACGGAGATCGTGTACGCCCTCGGGCTCGGTGACGAGCTCGTGGGCGTCACGTTCGAGTGTGACGAGCCGCCGGCCGCCCGCCGCGACAAGACCGTCGTCGTCGGCGGGCGGGACACCCGCGGGATGACGCCCCGCGAGATCGACGAGTACGTCAAGGCCTCGCTCGCCGCCGGCGGCGACCTGTACACGCTGCACGCCGACGCACTCGCCGGCCTCGCCCCGGACCTGATCCTCACCCAGGACCTGTGCCGGGTCTGCGCGCTGCCGTCCGGGCACGTCGAGGACGCGCTCGGGTACCTCGGCTGCCGCGCCGACGTGCTGTCCCTCGACCCACACACGCTCGACGAGGTGCTCGGCACGATCGAGCAGGTCGGCGCCGCCGCGGGCGTGCCCGAGCGGGCGGCGGCCCTCGTCGCCTCGCTGCGAGCCCGGCTCGACGCGGTCGCGGTGGCCGTCGCCGGGCGGGCCCGGCCGCGGGTCGCGGTGGTCGAGTGGGTCGAGCCGCCGTTCACCGCCGGGCACTGGGTGCCCGACCTGGTGACGGCGGCCGGGGGCGAGCCGGTCGCGGCCCGGCCCGGCGCCCGCTCGGTACAGGCGACCTGGGACGAGTTCACGGCCGCGGCGCCCGACGTCGTGCTGGTCGCGCCGTGCGGGTTCCACCTCGACGACGCCGTGGACCAGGCCCGTGCGGTGCGGGAACGGTTCCCCGCCGCGAAGGTGTGGGCGATCGACGCGGACGGGATCGTGGTGCGGCCCGGGCCGCGGCTCGTCGACGGTGTCGAGACGATCGCCGCGATCCTGCACCCGGGCGCCGTCCCACCGTCAGACGCGGCCCGCCAGTGCTGAGATCGCCGTCGTGAGGACCTCCGGGTCGATCGGTTCGCCCGTCACGATCGCCTGGAGCATCGCGCCGTCGACGAGGGCGATGATCGCGGTCGCCGCGGCCGGGCCGGTGTGCGGGGCGACGATCGCGTGCAGGCCGTCGAGCCACTGCCGCGCCAGGGGGCGCAGGGACGGGGTGCGGGCGGCGGCGAGGTACAGCTCGTACTCCAGCAGCGCCCGCGGCCCGTCCGTGACGTAGTCGGCGGCCATCCGGCTCAGCGCGCCCGGGACGTCGTCCTTGCGGCGGATGTGCGGGGCGAGCGCCGCCATCTCCGCCTCGACCTGCTGGGCGGCCAGCTCCAGGCCGGCCGCGATCAGGTCGCCGAGGGTCGGGTAGTAGTAGGTTGTGGCGCCGAGCGGCACCTCGGCCCGGGCCGCGACCATCCGGTGGGTGACGCGGCCGGCCCCGACCTCGGCGACCAGCTCTATGACCGCCTCGGCCAGTGCGCGGCGCCGGCCCTCCGGGTCGCGGCGCCGGCCCTCCGGGGTCAGTGCCCACCGCCCAGGTTGAGCAGCACCACGCCGCCGATGACCAGGGCGACGCCGATGACCTTGGTCACGCTCAGCGGCTCGCCGAGGAAGACGGCGCCGATCGCGACGATCGCCGCGGTACCGAGGCCGGACCACACCGCATAGGCGACACCGACCGGGACCTCCTTCACCGCCTGGGCGAGGAAGACGAACGACAGGGCGTAACCGACCAGCGTGGCGGCCGTCGGCCACAGCTTCGTGAACCCCTCGGTCGACTTGATCAGGCTTGTCGCGGCCACCTCGACGCCTATCGCGAACGCCAGGAAGACGTAGGCCAGGGCCATGTTTCTCCACTCCTTGTACAACCGTACTAGTACGATCGTACAGGAGTGTTTTTGCTACGGCGTGAGTTGTGCTCGTCTCGCCGCCCGCGAGCGGCGCACGGCGAGCACGCCGACCACGATCAGCAGCACGCCGAACGCCCCGAAGCCGGTCACGATCCAGGTGACGTCCCGCAGCGAGAGGCTGTCCAGGAACGACTGGTTGCTCGCCGGCACCGCCGCGGGTGCGGGGGAAGGCGTCGGCGTCGGCTTCGGCGGTACGAACGGGGTGTATTTCAGGATGGGGACGGCCTTCTGCTGGTCCGACGCCGTGAGGAAGTTGCGGCCGTCGGGCGTGTAGGCGATCGCCTCGCCCTGCGGCTCGTTCGGCAGCGGCGTGATCCGCGGCGTGCCGGTCGTGATCGCCGCCGCGACGTCACCGTCGGTGACGTCGAACTCGTAGGCGTCGGACATCGTGCGCACCACGGCCCGCGTGCCGTCGGGGCTCACCGCCGCGCCGGTCACCACGCCCTGGCCGAGGATGCCGAGCGGGTTGGCCGTCCCGGTCGCCTGCGTCTTGAACTTGCCGACCTGCTTGAGCTTGAGCCCGGTCGCGTTGTTGGCCGGCAGCAGCCCGTCCGGCACGAACACCTCGCCCGCCGGGTCCTTGGTGACGATGACCGGCGTGCCGTCGCCGGAGATCAGCAGGGCCTCGGCGTCGCGGGGCTTGCCGTCGGGGTACACGACCCGGTGGATCACCGGCGCCGTGGCCTGCGGCGCGAGGCTCCACAGCGCGATCGTCGAGCGCCGGTTGCCGGACCCGCCGGTCGCGGTCGTGTTGTCGCCGACGTCCGCGACCCACACCGTGCCGTCCTTGGTCACCGCGAGGTCCTCGGGGTCGAACGCGCTGGTCGGATACGACACCGACCGCACGAGCTTGCAGCTCGAGTCCAGGAACATGATCCTGGTCTTCGAGCGGTCCACGTTGCTGTCATTGATGACGATGTACCCGCTCGTCGTCGCCGCCAGCCCGGAAACCTCGGTCACCTGCGGATCGCTGATCGTGCACACCGGGGTCCCGGCCACGGACGGCCCGGTTGAGGGCCCGGCCGACGGCCCTTCGGACGGCGCGTACGCCGCCGCGGGCCCAGCCGCAACACCAATCATCACCGCCACGACCGCGAGGCCGCCCCCGATCCGCTGCAACATGCGCGACAGTCTGGCAGACGCCCGTCATGGTCACCGATCACGGGGGCGCCCGGGTTGATCGGTGGATGGTGATCGCTGTCCGTGTACTGCCGGCGCGTTGACATGCAGCCGTCCGGCTGCATATCTTGGCTCCAGTGGACGACGTGTTCAAGGCGCTGGCCGATCCCAGTCGGCGGGAGTTGCTCGACCGGTTGAATGCCCGTGGCGGGCAGACGCTCAACGAGCTCTGTGCCGGGCTCGGCATGGCGCGGCAGTCCGTCTCCAAGCACCTCGCGGTGCTGGAGGCCGCCGAGCTCGTCACCACCTCCTGGCGCGGCCGGGAGAAGCTGCACTATCTCAACGCCGCACCGATCTGGGCGATCACCGAGCGCTGGATCGACCAGTACCACCGCGGGCGGGCGGGCGCGCTCGCCGATCTCAAGCGCGCATTGGAGGAACCGATGGACGGGCCAGTCTTCACCTACACCACCTACATCGCGACCAGCCCCGAGCGGCTGTGGGCGGCGTTGACGCAGCCCGAGTTCACCCGGCAGTACTGGGGCGGCGCCTCGCTGCACTCCGACTGGCAGGCCGGGTCGCCGATCCGGTGGCAGGACTCCCCCGACGGGCCGCTGCACGACCGAGGCGACCGGGTGCTGAGGGCCGAGCCGCCGCGGCTGCTGCAGTACAGCTGGCATCAGTTCCAGCCGGAGCACGCCGAGGTCTTCGGGTGGTCCCCCGAGGAACTGGCCCGGCACGCGGCCGAGCCCCGCTCGAAGGTGACGTTCACGATCGAGGACGCGGGGCCGGGGCGGGTCCGGCTGACGCTCGTGCACGACGACTTCGTGCCCGGCAGCGTCATGCACGAGGCGATCAGCGGGCGGCTCGGCGGGAGCGGCGGATGGCCGGAGCTGCTGTCCGACCTCAAGACGTTACTGGAGCGCTGACCTTCAGCACGAAGACGCCCCAGCCGAGGTAGCGGCGCTGGTATTGCAGGTGGGTGTGCCGGGCGGCGCGCAGGTAGTCGCGCATCGCCGGGGCGTCGGGTGAGCCGGGGTTGGCGCGCAGCCACTCGTCGACGGTCCACCACTGCTCCGCGACGTAGCGGTCCCAGCTGTCGCCGTCGGCGAGCACCATCTCGACGAGGTCGACGCCGGCCGCCTCGAGCCGTTCCAGGGTGCCGTGCAGGGACGTGAAGTCGTCCGGGCCGACGCCGAGCGCCGGGTAGGCGTCGGCGGGCGGCGGCTCGGTCCAGTAGGGCTCGCCGACGAGCATCAGCCCGCCGTCGCGCAGCGCCGGTTGCATGAGCGCGAGCGTGCCGGCCAGGCCGTTGCCGATCCAGGTCGCGCCGATGCAGGACACGATGTCGAAGCCCGCACCCTTGAGTGCGGCGGCGGCCTCGGCGGCGTCGCCGAGCTCGAAGGCGACCCGATCGGCGACCCCAAGTTCGGCGGCGCGCTCGTGGGCGGCGGCCAGGAAGACCTCGCTGATGTCGACGCCGTGGCCCTCGATGCCGAACGCGTCCGCCCAGCGGGTCAGCATCTCACCCTTGCCGCAGGCGAGGTCGAGCTGCCGCTGGCCGGGGCGCAGCCGGCACAGCGAGCCGAGCAGCATGAGCTTGTCGTCGGTGAACGGGTTGAGGATCCGGTGCCCGGCCTCGGAGATCTCGTGCTGCTGCAGGATGTCCATGCCGATGACCGTTTCAGCGGGCGGGAGCCGTGTCCACCGATTTCGCGGCCTCGGTCGCTGTTTGTGCCGCTTCCCGGAACCCGGTGACCGACAGCCAGGCCAGGACTCCGGCGGCCAGGCCGGCCCAGCCGGCGACCCGCAGCGCGGGCAGCGTGACCAGCTGGGCCGCGGCGAGCCCGACCGAGCCGCCGAGCTGCTTGGTGAGGATCGATGCGGCGCTGGCGAGTCCGGCGTCGGCCCGCGGCACGGCCTGCAGGGTGGCGACGGTGAGGGCGCCCATGGCCGGGCCGAGGCCGAGCCCGACCGCAGCGGCGGCGATGCCGAGCAGCGCGGGCGGGCTGTCCGGCGGGAGCGTGGCGAACGCGGCCGAGCCGGCGATGATGAGCGCCGCGCCGGCGACGAGTGCGGGTTTGGTACGGCCGGTGCCGTTCACGACGGCCGCGGTGACCCGGTTGGCGACGGCCATCCCGCCGAGCATGGGCAGCAGGACGAGCGCGGAGGTCGTGGCCGGGAAGTGCCGGGAGTTCTGCAGGTACAGCGGGAGGAACACGCCGACCGGCAGGGCCGCGGCCTGGAACCAGAACCCGGCGGAGAGCAGCGCCGCGGTGTCGCGGCGGCCCAGCACGCCGGGCGGCAGGATCGGCAGCTCGGCGCGGCGCTCCACGGGGATCAGGGCGAGCAGCGCCAGGGCGGCTGGGACCAGCAGCAGCCAGTACCGCTGCAGGCTCAGGACCAGCAGGACGAGCGTGAGCCCGCCGGTGAGCAGGGCGATGCCGGCCAGGTCGAGGCGCTTGCCGGCGCGGCGGACGTGGTCGGCGGGGAGGCTGGCGGCGATCACCGCGCCGGCGGCGAGGCCGATGGGGAGGTTGAGCCAGAAGGCCCAGCGCCAGCCGAGGTGGTCGGTGATGAGGCCGCCGGCGATCGGGCCGCCGACCAGCCCGCCGATGAGCATGACACCCATCGCGGTCTGCAGGTCTTTCGCCGCATCTTTGTCCGCTTTGTCCCTGAGGATGGCCATCGCCAGGGCGAGGAGCGCACCGGCGCCGAGACCCTGGACGGTGCGGGCGGCGATGAGCACGGCCAGGTCGCCGGCGGCGCCGCAGGCGAGGGACCCCGCGAGGAACAGGCCGAGGCCGGTGAGCAGCAGTCGTTTGTGGCCGAACAGGTCGGCGCAGCGGCCGTAGACGGGGACGCTGACGGTGCTGGTGATGAGGTAGGCGGTGACGAGCCAGAGGTACCACGTGTCGTTGCCGCCGACGTCGCGCACGATCGCCGGGAGCGCGGTGCCGATGATCGAGCCGTCGAGCAGGCCGAGGAACGCGCAGGTGAGCAGCGCCACCTTCACGGCTGCACCGCCCCGTGCAGGAACAGGTCGACGAGTTCCTCCGGGGGCATGCTGCGCGCGGCGGCGACGAGGTGCTGGAAGGCGTGGGCGAGCTGCTCGGGGCTCTTGCGGAGGCGGTCCCGGTCGGGTTCGAACAGCCCCTGGAGGGCCTCGGCGGTCCGCTGCATGGCCTCCTGGCGGAGGCCGGGCCGGGGTTCGCCCCGGGCCGTGCGCTGGGTCTGCATCAGTGCGCCGGCGACGGCGCCCATGCGGGCGAGGTACCCCTGGAGGATCCCGATCGCCTCCAGGAGGCGGTCCTCCAGCGGCACGTCGAGCGGGACGGCCTCGATGTGGGCCAGGGTGTCGTCGAGGCGCAGCGCCTCCGCCATGCAGGCGGCGAGGAGGGCGTCCTTGTCTTCGAAGGCGCGGAAGACGGTGCCCTCGCCGATGCCGGCGGCGCGGGCGATCTGGGCGGTCGTGACGGCGGCGCCGTGCTCGACCACGAGCGGGAGCGCGGCGGCGACGATCATCGCGCGGCGCTGGTCGGGACTCATCGCGGGTGCTCTTGCCATGCGGCCAACATTACGGAGTGAGTACTCACTCCGTCAATCGGGGGTTCCACCGGCTTTTGTCGGTGGTGTTGTTTAGGGTGATCGTCGTGAACGGGGTACAGCTGTTGCTCATCGTCGTCGGCGGGATCGCCGTCACAGCGGTCGTGCACCGTCGCGGCGGTCAGCCCGGCCTGGTGGTCGTGGTGCTGGCCGCCGCGGCGTCGTTCATCCCGGGGGTGCCGCGCCTGGAGCTCGACAGCGAGCTGATCCTGGCCGTGGTGATCCCGCCGCTGCTGTACTCGGCGACCCGCGGCGCGTCGGCGTCGGGCTTCTCGGCCAACCTGCGGCCGATCCTGACCCTGGGCGTGACGCTCGTGGTGCTGACCACCGCCGTGGCCGGGCTGGTCTCGTCGTGGCTGATGCCGGCGATCGGGCTGCCGGCGGCGCTGCTGCTCGGGGCGGTGCTCGCCCCGCCCGACACGATCACGACGGTCTCGCACGGCGACGAGCTGGGCCTGCCCCGCCGGGTCACGGCGATCCTGACCGGCGAGAGCCTGGTCAACGACGCGACCGCCCTGACCCTGTTCGCCCTGACGGCGGCCGCGGCCGGTGCTGGGCACACGCTGTTCGACAACCCGTTCGCCCTGTTCGGGTACAACGCCCTGGTCGGCATCCTGATCGGCGGCGTGTTCGCGGTGATCGCGCTGCTGCTGCGCCCGCGCCTGCACAACCCGGTGCTGGAGACGGCGCTGTCGCTGCTGCTGCCGTTCACCGCGTTCCTGGCCGCCGAGCAGGTGCACGCGTCGGGGATCCTCGCGGTGGTCGTGGCGGCGTTCTTCCTGACCCTCAACGTGGCGCTGGACCCCAACCATCAGTATCCCGGGGCGTACCGCACCCGCCTCCAGGAGGACGCGGTGTGGCCCGTCATGGACTTCCTGCTGGAGACGTTCGTCTTCGCGTACATCGGGCTGCAGCTGCGCTTCGTCGTGGAGAGCCTGGCCGACGCGCACGACCCGAGCCTGGCCACCACGCTGATCAGCGCCGGCGTGCTGCTGGTGACGGTGATCGTCGTGCGGCTCGCCTGGGTGTGCGGGGTGTTCGGCTGGTGGGGCATGAAGCGGCGCCGCTTGGAGTACCTCGTCGAGACCAACCCGGTCGTCCGCGAGCGCGCCGAGCGCCGCCGCCGGTGGCACCTGCGCCGCCGCGGCCCGCAGCGGCGGACGCCGCTGGGCGAGCCGACGCCCCGCGAGAGCGTGATCGTCGGCTGGACCGGGATGCGCGGCATCCTGACCCTGGCCGCCGCCGCGGCGGTGCCCGAGCACCTGCACGACGGCACGCCGTTCCCGGGCCGCGACGCTATCCAGGCGATCGCGCTGTTCGTCACGCTCGGCACGCTGCTGCTGCAGGGCATGACGATCCCGTTCCTGGTCCGCCGGCTCGACATCGACGTGACCGCCGAGCGCGCCGAGTCGGCCGCGCTGCTGACCAAGGGCGCGGCAATCGCCCGGGCCGCGGTCACCCACCCGGGCCCGCTGACCGACGCCGACTTCGACGCGCAGCGGGACGCGCTGCACCAGGCGGTCCGCAACCGTGACCTCGACGACGACACGGCCCGGACGCTGATCCACGAGCTCGACTTACGCCAGGCCGCCAGCCACACCCACTGACGGGGCCCGTTCTGCCTGGCTCGGTCCCGCACGGCATCAGCGTTGTTGGCGGCCCCGTCTCGCTCTCGCCGGCCCGGCGTAGTGGCGTGCCCGGCGCGGCAGCTGCGTCCCGCTCCGCCGTGCCTCGTGGGGCCGTCCTCGTGGGGCCGGGTCAGGTGGCGGCGGGTGTTGTTCGGCCTGCTCCGGCTGGCCTGCTCCGGCTGGCCTCGTCGAGCCCGGTCGGGCCGGTCAGGCCGGTCAGGACGTGGCGGCTGGTGAGGCCTCGGCCGTGGTTCTCGGGAGGCGGAGTGTGGCGGCGGCTGCGGTGAGGGCGGTAATCGTCGCGGCCAGGACGGCGGCCCACGTCGGGGACAGGGCCTGGGCCGCGGCCGGGCCGGCGAGAGCGCCGAGCAGGGTGGCGGCGGCCTCTCCCGTGAGCAGGAGGGCGGCGGTGCGGCCGAGGACGGCGTTCGGGGTAGCGCGCTGCAGGGTGGTCTGGGTGGCGCTGAGGACCGTCGAGCCGGCGGTGCCGATGACGACCGCGGCGGGCAGTGCGGTGGCCAGGTTCGTGGCGGAGAAGAGGAGGAGATAGCCGACGGCGGTGGTCGCGAGGGCGGCGCCGAGGAGGTACGCGGGCGCTGCCCGGTCGACGAGTGCCCTGGTGAGGGGTGCGCCGAGCAGGAAGCCGATGCCGAGGGCGGACATCACGAGGCCGATCTGGGCGGGGCCGCCGAGGACGGTGATGCCGTACGGGACGAGGAGTGCGCTCAGGCTCGCGTTCGCGCCGAGGAAGACGGTGTTGACGAGCAGGAGGGTACGGGCGGTCGGCGCCTGCCGCAGTGCCGCGCGCAGGTGGCGTACTCCCCCGGACCCAGCAGTCTCGGCTGCGGTTGCCTCCGCCGCTGCCTCGGCCGCGAGGTGTCCTGCCGCGACTTCCGCTCGTGGCGGTTCCGTGTGGGTGGGCGCTGCCCTGGCGCGAGCCGGGCGGGTGAGTGGTGTCGTCAGGAGGAGGGCGGCGGCGGAGACGACGTAGGTGGCGGCGTTGAGGGAGACGAGCGGCGCGAAGCCGATCCAGGCGTAGAGGGCGCCGCCGAGCGGGGCGGCCACCAGGCGGACCGTGCCGTCGGTGGTCGCGTTCAGGGCGTTGGCGCTGCTCAGGGCGGTGCCGGTGCCTACGAGCGACGGGGTGTGGGACTGGGCCGCGGGGCGGAACAGCGTGGTGCCGGTGGCCTCGGCGGTCAGGGCCACGTACACCAGCCAGACGTCGTCCGGGTCGCGGACCAGCAGAAGCAGCAGCACCACGGCCGCGCGGGCCGCGTCGGCGCCGATCATGAGCCGGCGGCGGTCCACGCGGTCGGCAAGGATGCCCGCGAGCGGGGCCAGCAGCAGCGGTGGCAGGAACTCCGCGGCCAGGGTCAGGCCGGTCGCGGCCACCGAGCCGGTCAGCGTGAATACGTGGGCGGGCACGGCCACGACCAGGAGCCAACTGCCGAGCAGGCTCACCGAGCGGGCGAACCACAGCAGGCGGAAGTCGGCGATCCCCAGCGCCTCGAACAACGCCCGCACCTCCCCCGGCCGACTTCCTGCAAGATAGCTCCATCAGATAGTGTTCTGTCAAGACACTCGGAGGTGGCGGTGGATCGGCATCGGCTCGGGCAGCGGCTGCGCGGGTTACGGGCGGCGCAGGGGCGGACGGTTGCGGCGGTGGCGGCCGACGCCGGGCTGTCGGTGCCGTACGTGGCGAATCTCGAGCACGGGCGGGGCAACCCGACGCTGGACGCGGTGAGCCGGATCGCCGGGGCGCTCGGTACTCGCGCGACGATCCGGTTCGACGCTGATGACGATTTGGGCGACGACGGCCGCACGGTGCTGCCGGGTTCATTGGTGCGGCTCGGGCGCAGTGAGCGGTTCCGGCGCAGCGTGCGTGACATGGCGGTACAACTCGATGAGGATCCGGTGGCGTTGTCCGGGCGGGTGCTCGACGCGCTGGCCGGCCTGGCCGGGCTCACGGGGCGCGAGCTCGGCGAGGGCGACTGGCTGCGGCTGCTCGACGCGGTGCTGCTGGTCGCCGTGCACCCCGACGGCGGGTGATGGTCAGGGGACGGTGACGACGACCTTCGCCGGGACGCGGCCGGTCTCCTGGTAGGTGACTGCCGCCGGGAGGTCGTCGAAGGTGTAGCAGCGGTGGATCACGGGGCGCAGCCGGCCGGCCTCGACGTACCCGTTGAGGTCGAGCAGGGCGGCGCGCTTGTCCGGGTAGTTGACGGCGTCGGCGAGGGCCGCGCGCTGCGTGGCGAACCGCGTGCGGAGCTGGGCCTTGACCACGCGGTCGGCCGGGCTGAGCCAGCGGCCGGGAGGGCCGCCGACGGCGACGAAGATGCCGTCGGGGGTCATGGCGCGCAGGTGGGCGGAGACCGGGCGGGCGCCGGCGTTGTCGAGGACGACGTCGTAGCGGCGGACGCGGCCGGGGTACTCGTCGCGGCGGTAGTCGATGATCTCGTCGGCGCCGAGGGATCTGACGAGATCGACGTTGTGCGTGCCGCAGACGGCGACGACGTGGGCGCCCATCGCCTTGGCCAGCTGGACGGCGAAGATGCCGACGCCGCCGGTGGCGCCGTTGATGAGGACGGTCTGGCCGGACTGGAGCCGGCCGGCGTTGCGCAGGCCGTCGAGGGCGGTCACGCCGGCCATCGGGATGGCGGCGGCCTCCTCGTGGGACAGGCCTTCGGGCAGCGGTGCGAGCCGGTCGACCGGGACGGCGACGCGCTCGCCGAAGCCGCCGCCGACCAGCAGGCCGTACACGTTGTCGCCCACCGCGAAGTCGGTGACGCCGGGGCCGAGTTCCTCGACGTCGCCGGCCATGTCGCAGCCGAGGATGTCGACGGCCGGGCGGCGCAGGCCGAGACCGCCGGGCATCAGCCGGGCGATGCGGGGCTCGCCGCGCATGAGGTGCCAGTCGTACGGGTTGACCGAGGTGGCGCGGACGCGGACCAGCACCTCGCCGGGGCCGGGCACGGGGTCGGCGACGTCGCGGAGCTCCAGGACGTCGGGCGGGCCGTACGAGCGCAGGACGAATGCCTTCATGGGGAGCACTCCCTCTTACGACGTAAGGTTCTCTTACGTCGTAAGGTAGCCTTACGACGTAAGAGGCGTCAAGCCGCGATTTCAGTGGCTCACGAACGCGTCAGCACCGCCGAGCGCACCAGATCCGTTACATCACCCTTGATACATCAGTTTTGATACATCGCTTTTGATGCATCAAAACTGATGTGTGCGCGTGGGCGACGCGCAGCGGGCCGCCGGACGCAGCGCAGGCACGAGAGCGACGGACAAAGGGGTGGCGAGGTTGTGCCGCCCCGCAAGCAGTACCCGCTCGCCGGGCGGCGCGCCGCACATCAAGCCCCACACATCAAGCTGACCGCGCCACGCCGCCGACCCGCACCCGCCGCCCAGGCCAGTGCGGTGCCGCGAACGTTGGTGGTGTGCGGGGCTTCCCCAGGCGTGGTGGAGAGCGGTAGGGCGCAACGACTCGTGGAGAAACGTGCGGCGGTGGGGTCAGGGGCGGAGGCGGTCCAAGCCGTCCAGCAGCAGGTCCAGGCCGAACTCGAACTCGGCCTGGTCGTCGCACCAGCCCACCGTCGAGCCGGGGTCGTCGTGGGCCACCTCGAGCAGCATGCCCGCCAGGTGGGGCAGCGTGCCGGCCATCGCCCGGATGCCGTCCAGCGCCTCCGGGGTCACCGGGCCCGGGCCCGGTGTGAACAGCTCCTGCACGAAGCCCATCGCGCGGCTGCCCAGGGCGTGCATCGCGTGGTGGCACTGGTCGTTGGTGAAGCCGCCCGCGCGGAGGATGCGAATGACGCCGTCGTTGTAGCGCAGGACGGCGAAGTTGGCGTCCGTGCGTGACTCGAAGACCTTCGGGAGCCAGGGGTGGCGCAGGAAGACCTCGCGGGCGGTCAGGATGCGGGCGCGCATGGCCGGCTTCCAGGCGGGGCCTTCGGCCGGCAGTTCGATCTTGTCCACGAGGTCGTTGATCTCGGTCGCGACGACTTCGACAATGCCGTCGAAGACCTCGTCCTTGTTGGCCACGTGGTAGTACAGCGACATCGCCTCGGCGCCGAGGACCTCGGCCAGCCGGCGCATCGTCAGCGCGGCCAGGCCGCCCTCGTCGGCGACCTGGATCGCCGCGTGCAGCACCCGCTCACGGGTCAGGGGCAGGCGAGGTTCGGTCTTCACGCCACATATTCTTGCGCACCCACGGCGGCGGTCTCCGAACGGAAGCTGTGGCCGAGTTCGGGGCCGAGGCCGAAATAGTGCCGGAAGTTGTACACCAGAGGCTGCCACCGGGCCGGGTCGACGTGCTGCGTGCCGGGCACCACCAGGGCCGGATCGGCGTGGACGCGCACCACGTGGGCCTCGACGATGCGGAAGTCGCCCGTCTCGTCCGGCCGGACCGTCACCGCGCGGGCCTCCAGCTGCAGCGGACACTCAAGAACCCGCGGGACGTCGACGACCTCCGACGGGACCGGGTGCAGCCCGGCGGCGGCGAACTTCGCCGGCTCGAACCGGAACCGGTCCGCCTTCTCCGGCGGTACCGGGTCGCGGCCGGTCAGCGGGGCGAGCCGCTCGACCGCCTCCCACAGCGACGGCGGCGGCAGGTTGATCACGAGGGATGGGCGTTCGGCCAGGTTGCGGGCGGTCTGGCCCTCGGCGCCGACGCCGAGCACGACGGTGCGGCCGAGCGCCCACGCCGACGACATCGGGGCGAGGTTGGCGGTGCCGTCCGCGTTGCGGGTGGTGAGCAGGACGACGGGCGTGCCGAAGTACAGGATGCGGGGCTCGATCACCATGCGGGCAACGCTAGGCCGGGGACGGTTCGGGCAGCGCCGAAGCGTGCCGGGCCCCGGTGCGTTCGGCGCCGACGCCGGCGGCGACGACGAACGCGACCCCGGCGATCCCGGCGGCGCCGGGCGTCTGGTGCAGGAAGATCCAGCCGACGAGCAGGCCGGCGGCCGGTTCGAGGGCCATGAGGGTGCCGAACGCGGCGGTGGTGAGCCGGCGGAGCGCGAGGAACTCGAGCGTGTACGGCACCACGGGCAGCAGCACCGCGAGCAGGAACCCGATCCCGACGATCGGCCAGGTGAGATTGCCGAACGTCGAGGTCGGGAGCACGACGAGCGTCGACACGAGGGCAGCGACGGGCATCGACACCGCCAGGCCGCGCAGGCCGCCGACCTCGTCGCCGACGCGCTGCGTGAGCAGGATGTACCCGGCCCAGCAGACGGCCGCGGCCAGCGCGCAGCCGATCCCGACGAGGTCGGTGCCGCCGTGCCACGGCTCGGTGAGCAGCGCCACCCCGAGCGCGGCCAGGACCGGCCACAGCCGGGCGCGGCCCCGGGCCACGGCGACGCCGAGCGGTCCGAGGAACTCGATGGCCACGGCGGTACCGAGGGGCAGCCTGGCAACGGCGGTCATGAAGGTCAGGGTCATGCCGGCGGACACCACGCCGAGGGCGACGCACGCGAGCAGCGCGCGGCCGGTGAACGCCGACGGGCGGGGCCGGGCGACCGCGAGCAGGATGACCCCGGCCCAGGCCAGCCGCAGCCACGCGGCGCCGGACGGGCCGAGCTCGTCGAACAGCCCGGTCGAGGCGGCCAGGCCGAGCTGGACGCAGACGATGGCGGCGAGCGCCAGGGCGGCGCCGGTACGGGTGGGGGTCATGCTGGCCAGTAGACGCGCGGCGAACGTTCATGTCCACGTCGGCTTTCTGGAGGTACCGTTGAGAAATCCTGAACAATGGTGGGGTGGACACCCGCCGCCTGCGCTATCTGGTCGAGCTGTCGAACCGGGGCTCGATGCGCCTCGTCGCCGAGGCGTTGCACGTCACCACGTCGACCGTGTCGCAGCAGCTCGCCCTGCTCGCGAAGGAGGCCGGCGCCCCGCTCGTCGAGCCCGACGGCCGCCGGGTGCGGCTCACCCCGGCCGGCCGGCGCCTGGCCGAGCACGCGGTCACGATCCTCGCCGCGGTCGACGCGGCCCGCCTCGACCTGGCCCCCGGCGCCGAACCGGCCGGCACCGTGCGGGTCGCCGGGTTCGCGACCGCGATCCGCCGGGCGCTGCTGCCGATGGTCGCCGAGCTGTCCGGCCGGCATCCGCGGGTGCGGCTGCTCATCAACGAGCACGAGCCGGCCGAGTCGTACGCGCTGCTCGCCGCCGACGACGTCGACCTGGCCCTCACCTACGCCTACAACCTGGCGCCCGTCACGTTCGACGCGTCCGTCGACGTGGTGCCGCTGTGGACGACGCTGTGGGGCGTCGGCGTGCCCGACGACTTCCGCGGGCTCGGCTCGCACGACTGGATCGTCAACTCCCGCAACACCGCCGACGAGACCGTGGTGCGGGCCCTGGCCGCGCTCGGCGGGTTCGAGGCGCGCATCGCGCACCGGGCCGACAGCCTCGAGCTGGTGCAGGACCTGATCGTCGCCGGGCTCGGCGTCGGGCTGCTGCCGGCGCTGCTGCCGCTGCAGCCCGGGGTACACCTGATGCCATTGGAGTCACCGCAGGTGACGATGCAGGTCTATGCGGTGACGCGCCGGGGCCGGTCCGGGTGGCCGCCGCTCGCCGCGGTGCTCAGGCTGCTGCGGCCATGAACTCGTGCGCGCCGCGCAGCCTGGTGCGCAGCAGCGCCCTCGCCCGGTCGGTGGTGAGCCGCACGTCGGTCGGGCGGCCCGGCCCGGCCTCGGCGGCCCGGACCGTCGACGGGTCGAGGCCGTCTCTGCGGGCGACGAGGATTCCCAGGTGGTACCGGCTGATCGCGTCGTCGCCGGCCAGGTTGAGCACGCCCGCGTAGCCGGTGCCGGCCAGCTCGACGAGGGCGCCGGCGAGGTCGTCGACGTGGACCGGCTTGCGGATCTCGTCGGTGAACAGCGTGGCGCCGGCGTGGGTGAGCCGTTCGTGGCCGCCCTCCCCGTGACCGATGATCAGCGATGTCCGCACGATCGCCGCGTGCGGGGCGATGGCCTTCACGGCGGTCTCGGCGGCGGCCTTCGACGCCCCGTACCGGTTGACTGGGTCGGGCAGGGCATCCTCGTCGTACTCGCCTTCGCAGCCGCTGAACAGGGCGTCGCTGGAGACGTGGACGAGGCGGCGGCCCTGCGCGGCGACGGCGATGTTGGCGGCGCCGTCCGCGTTGGCGGTCCAGTCGTTGCGGTCGCGCCCGGCGGCGGTGTGGATAACAATGTCCGGGTTGATGCTTTTTACGGCGTGTATTGTCGCGGCGCGGTCGCGGATGTCGAGCCGCTCGGTGGCGTGTTCGCCGGGCGCGCGCAGGTAGGTGCCGACGACGGTCCAGCCCTGCGCCGCCGCGTGGATGGCGACCCGCCGGCCGAGGTGGCCGGTCGCCCCGGTGATCATCACTCTGGTCATGGTTTCCGTAGTACCGCAGAGCTACGTGAAGATGGCTCCCGGGCGTGACGATTTGCGGCCCCCACCTTCGTAGCGTGGCCGGCATGTCGTTGGTTTCCGCCATCTCGATCTCGTCCAGGACGCCGCCGCAGCGGGACCGGGCGCTCGACGCCCTGCGCGGCCTGGCGATCGCGGGCGTGGTCCTGGGCCACTGGCTGGTGACGGCGCTCGTCGCCGGCGGCGGCACGGTGTCCGGGGCGAGCCCGTTGCAGCGGCTCCCGGCGCTGGCGCCGGTGACGTGGCTGCTGCAGACCCTGGCCGTGTTCTTCTTCGTCGGTGGCGTGCTCGCCGGGCGTGCCTCCATCGGGTCGTACCGGACCTGGTTACGCACCCGTCTGTCGCGCCTCTTCCGGCCGGTGGCGGCGCTGCTGGCGGTGTGGTCCCTGGTGGCCGCGCTGCTGCCGACGTTCGGCCTCGACGACCACGCCGTGCACACGGTGGTGCAGCTGGTGCTGTCGCCGCTGTGGTTCCTGCTGGTGTTCGCGGCGCTGACGGCGGCGACGCCGCTGGTCGCGCGGCTGCACCCGGGGTGGCCGCTGCTGGTGGTGGCGCTGGTCGACGCGGGCCGGTTCGGGCTGGGCCTGCCGGGCTGGACCGGCTGGATCAACCTGGCCGCGGGCTGGTTGGTGCCGTACTGCCTGGGTGCCCGCTTCGGCACCGGTTCCCGGCCGGTCGGGTGGGTGCTGGTCACCGGTGGTGGGCTGGCGGCGGCCGGGCTGGTGCACTGGGGCGGCTATCCGGCGTCGATGGTCGGCGTGCCCGGCGAGGGCCTGTCGAACCTGAACCCGCCGACCCTGGCCGCGGTGACGTTCGGCCTGGCCCAGTGCGGCGCGGCGATGCTGCTGCTCGGCCCGCTGCGGCGGGTGCTGCGCCGCCCGGCGGTGTGGGCGGCGGTGGCGCTGCTGAACCTGTCGGCGATGACGGTGTTCCTGTGGCACCAGACGGCGCTGCTGGCGGTGACGGGCACCGCGCACGTCCTCGCGGGCCGGGCGCTGCCGGGCCTGCACACGCCGCCGGACGGCCTGGCGTGGCTGGTGGCGCGGGTCGGGTGGCTGCCGGTGTTCGCCGTCGCGCTGCTGGGGTGCTGGGCGCTGTTCCACCGGTACGAGCGCCCGCCGGCCCGCGACGAACGCCCGGTTCTGGCAAGCTCACGGGGGTGATCGAGGAGTTCGACGTGATCCTGCCGGACGGGCGGACCCTGCACGGCTACGACAGCGGCACGGGCGCCCTGGCGGTCGTGTGGCACCACGGCACGCCGAACCTCGGCGCGCCGCCTGCGCCGCTGTTCGAGGCGGCGGCCCGGCTCGGCATCCGCTGGCTGTCGTTCGACCGCCCGTCGTACGGCCCGTCGACCCCGCTCCCGGGCCGCACGATCGCGACGGCGGCCGCGTTCACGGCGGCGGTGGCCGACGCGCGGGGCGTGGGCCGCTTCGCGGTGCTGGGCCACTCGGGCGGCGGCTCCCACGCCCTGGCCTGCGCGGCGCTGCTCCCGGGGCGGGTGACCGCGGCCGCGGCCATCGCGCCGGTCGCCCCGTTCGACCCGTTCCGCCTGCCCGACCCTGCCTCGCCGTCCGGTGCCGGTTCCCCGCGGCCGGCCCGGCGTCCCTCCTCGTCCGCCGCCTCCGGTGCTCCCCGGCCGGCCGAACCTTCCTCCACCGGCGCCTCCCGCTCCGGGCCGGACATCGCGCCGGGCTGGTTCGCGGGGATGGCTGCCGGTGGGGTGGCCGCGCTGTCCGCCGCGGTCGAGGGGCGGGAGGCCCGGCGGCTGTTCGCGGAGACCGACGAGGGGGACCCGTCGGCGTTCACGGAGGCGGACCTGGCGATGTTCGACGGGCCGTGGGGCTGGTTCGGCGGGATCGTCGAGGCGGCCCTCGCGGGCGGCCCGGACGGGCAGGTGGACGACGACGTCGCGTACGTGACCCCGTGGGGGTGCGACCCCGCCACCATCCGCTGCCCGGTGCTGCTCGTCCACGGCGCGGCCGACCGGATGGTGCCCGCGTCGCACAGCGCCTGGCTGGCGGGCCGCATCCCGGGCGCGGAACTGCGGGAGCGGCCCGGCGACGGGCACATCTCGGTGCTCACGGCGGCGCCCGACGCGCTGCGGTGGCTCGCCGCCCGGTTCGACTGAGGTGGTGGGTCATCGGCTCGTCCGGCCCGCGGTGGTGCGGGCCGTCGAGGCGGCGGCGTCGGCCCGGCTCGGGCGGCCGTGGACGGCGACCGGGTTCACCGACCTCGACGAGCGGGCCTCGCACCCGGCGGGGATCTTCCGCGGTGCGCCGTTCTCGGTGTTCGCGAAGTTCGGTACGGATGTCGCGCAGTTCACGGCCGAGGTGCGTGGGCTGACGCTGCTGGCGGAGCGGGCCGGCGTGGCCACACCGGCGCCGGTCGGCGACGGTGTCGTCCCGGTCGACGGTGGGGCGTTGCTGCTGCTGGAGGCGGTGCCCGAGGTACCGCCGGAGCAACGGTCGACGGCGCAGTGGGAATCGATCGGGCTGGCTCTGGCGGCCCTGCACGGCGTGGGCGGGGAGCGGTTCGGGCTCGAGTTCGACGGCTACTTCGGGCCGTTGCCGCAGGACAACACGCCGTCCTCAACGTGGGAGTCGTTCTATGCCCAGCGTCGGCTGCTGCCGCGGCTCACGTCGGCGGTCGACTCCGGCCGGCTGCCGGCCGACCTGGCTGCCGGGGTGGAGCGGGTCGCGGCGCGGCTGCCGTTGCTGTGCGGGCCGCCGCCGCGGCCGGCGCTGCTGCACGGCGACGCCCAGCAGAACAACTTCCTGACGTCGCCGTCGGGGGCGGTGCTGCTGGACGTCGCCCCGTACTACGGGCATCCGGAGCTCGACCTGGCCCTGCTGGACTACTTCGCGCCGGTCCCGCCGGTGGTCTTCGACGCGTACCGGTCCGTCGCCGGGCTTGCTCCCGGGTTCGGCGGACGCCGGGAGCTGTGGCGGCTGTTCGCGTACCTGGCGGTGATCACCGTCGACGGCGGCTCCGCGTTCGGCTGTTCGTTCCTGCCGCGGATCGCGGAGGCGGTCGCCCGCTACGGCTGATCGGGTCAGTCGCAGCGCGAGTCGGCGTAGGTCGCGAAGTCCTCGGGCGTGTGGAACGTCGCGACGTACCGTTTGCCGTCCCACTGCTTCGTGAGGATCGTGTCGCGCCCGGCCCGGCCGCGCAGCTCGCCGATCCGGAACGGGAAGTCGTCTACGGCGGCGTCGTTGCTGTTCCAGGCGCGCAGGTCGTACAGCTGGTCGTCGTCGAGCGCGGCCGGTGCCCGCCTGGTCTGCCAGCCGCCGGCGGGTGCGAGCAGCACGACGTCCTCGGCGGTGCGGGTGTCCGGCCCGGCGGGCCGGTCGAGCTCGACCACCTCGTCGGTGACGCCTCCGTCGCCGCCTTTGTACAGCACGATCGTGTCGGCGCCGGGTTTGCCCGGGCACCAGTCGAGGATCCCGACGAGTTGCCCGTCGGCGTCGACCCGGACTCCGGCGATGCCTTCGACGGCCGCGCTGCAGCCGGTGAGCCCGGCCAGCGCCAGCGCGGAGATGACGACGATTGCCCCCGTGCGTCGCATGGCTCCAGCGTCGCGCCCGCCGGTCACGGCGCCGTCGCGGCAGCGGAACGATCCCACGGCGTCACTGTTCGTCCCGGCGGCGGCTTGTCGTGGCCCTGCCGCGCATAACAGTCATTATGGTGTATCCACTTATGGTTGGATTATCGAATTATCGGTAATGAAAATTCGGCAACTTCGGCGTGTCGTGCGGCTGGAGATGTTCGCGGACGCCTACGCTCTCGGGCGTGACGTCGTCCCGGATCGATGTACGGATACCCAGTGACGAGCCCGCCGAAGAGCGGCCGTGCGCGTACTGCGGCCGACCCGTCCCGCAGCGCAACGCGGCCGGGCGGCCGTTCCGGTACTGCCGCGACAACGACG
Organism: Dactylosporangium sp. NPDC005572; assembly: GCF_040605515.1. Taxonomy (NCBI): domain Bacteria; kingdom Bacillati; phylum Actinomycetota; class Actinomycetes; order Micromonosporales; family Micromonosporaceae; genus Dactylosporangium; species Dactylosporangium sp. NPDC005572. The sequence continues at coordinate 19,558 of NZ_JBEXCY010000077.1, forward strand.
GCGAGTGCCAGCGCAACGCCCGCAACGCGCGGATGCGGCAGCGCTCCTCCCCCGGCCTGGCCGGCCAGGTCGCGCGGGCGTTCGAGGTCGCCGAGCGCCTGGATCAGGTCGTGGAGACGCTCGTCGAGGCGCTGCACGAGGAGCTGTCGCCGGCCGGCGTGGAGCGGCGGATCGCGGAGACCCGCGCGGAAGCGGCGAACGACCTCGTCGCCGCCCACGCCCAGCGGGACGACGCACGGGAGCAGCTGACCGCGTCGCGGGCGGCCCTGGCGGCCGAGCGGCGCCGGGCCGTGGACGCGGAGGCCGCCACGGCGCAGGCCACCGCCGACGCCGACGAGGCCGTGACGGCGGCCCAGACCCGGGCGGCGGCGGCCGAGACGTTCGCGGAGCGCCGGGCCGCCGAGGTCGCGGCCGAAGCGGCCCGCGAGATCGAGGCGGCGCAGACAGCAGCGGCAACCGAGGCCGAGGCGGTTCGAACCGGGGCGGCCCGCGAGATCGAGGCCGCCCGGGCGGAGGCGGCGGCGGAGATCGAGACGACCCGCACGGCGGCCACAGCAGCGGTCGACGCGGCCCGGGACGCAGCCGCGGCCGGAATGGAAGCCGCCCGGGCCGAAGCCGCTGCCGAGGTGCAGGCGGCCCGGGACGAGGCGCGGCGCGAGGTCGACAGCATGGCGGCGGTCGTGCGGGCCGCCGAAGCGCAGGCGCGCGACGCCGAGTCGGCGGCCCAGGACGCGGCCGCCCGGGCCGGTGCCGTCGAGGAGCGGGCCGGGCATGCGGTCGCGGCGGCGCAGGAGGCGGCGCGGCAGATCGACGCGGCGCTCGCCGCCGCCATCGTCGAGCGGGACACCGCGCGGCGGGAGGCGGCGACCGAGGGGGCGCTGCGGGCGGAGGCGTACCGGGAGCGGGACACCGCCCGGGACGCGGCCGGGGCGGCGCTGCGGGAACGCGACGCCGCGCTCGCCGCGGTGCAGAAGAGCGCCCGGGAGCGGGCCGAGGTCGAGAACCGGCTGCAGCGGCGGCTCGATGCCGAAGGGGCGCGGGCGGCGGCGGCCGAGGCCGGGCTCATCGCGGCGCGGGAGGAGCTGACCCGGCTGCGGGCGGAGGTGGATCGGGTGAACGGGTGGGCGGATGATCTGCGCGGGCAGGTGATCCGGCTCACTGAGGCCGTCACCCGGCTCAGCGTGTCGGGAACCGGGCGCGACCCGGCCGGGTGAGTAGGGTCAGTTGTGCGGGTGACCTGCCGAAACTACGTTGGGTGAGACTCGCCACGATTTCGGCAAACTGGTCGATCATGGAAACCCAACGTAAAATCAGGGTACCGACCCGGCGACTCCCCTACCGCTGTCCCGGGGAGGTCGTGTAATCTGCCCGCCCGCAGTGGGAATCGTCAAACCACTCGGCGTCGTTGGTTACAGCGAAGCGCAACACGATTCGAAGGGGAAGACCAACCATGGGCGAGCGCATGCTGCGCGGCAGCCGTCTCGGAGCCGTCAGCTACGAGTCCGACCGCAACACCGAGCTGGCTCCGCGTCAGACCCGTGAATACCTGTGCGCCAAGGGGCATCAGTTCGAGGTGCCGTTCGCTGTCGACGCCGAGGTCCCGATGACCTGGGAGTGCAAGTTCGACGGCTCCGTGGCCCGGCTGGTTGACGGCAGCGAGCCGGAGCAGAAGAAGGCCAAGCCCCCGCGCACCCACTGGGACATGCTGCTCGAGCGCCGTTCGATCGCGGAGCTCGAGGACATCCTCAACGAGCGCCTGGAAGAGGTTCGCCTCCGCCGCGGCCGCTCGGCCTGACGCAGCACCGCAGCATCCGCCATCAACACGCGCAGGGCCCCGGCGACCACCACCCGGTCGCCGGGGCCTTTTGCGGCAGTACCCCGTGGAGGAACCCGTGGCCGAACGGCTCAAGGCCGACTGCAGCCGCTGTTTCGGCCTGTGCTGCGTGGCGCCCGCGTTCGCCCGGTCCAGTGACTTCGCGATCGACAAGCCGGCCGGCCACGCATGCCCGAACCTCGGCGCCGGCTTCGGCTGCGGCATCCACACCACCCTGCGGGAGCGCGGGTTCGTGGGCTGCACGGTGTACGACTGTTTCGGCGCCGGCCAGCACGTGGCGCAGGTGACGTTCGCCGGCCGTGACTGGCGCACGGACCCGTCCTCGGCCGCGCCGATGTTCGCCGCCTTCACGGTGATGCGGCAGCTGCACGAGCTTCTCTGGTACCTCGGGGAAGCCCGCTCCCTCCCCGTCCCCGCGCCGCTGGCCGCCGCCCTGGACGGCGCGCTGGCCGAGACGGACACGCTGACGGCCCTGGATGCCCCGACATTGGCGGCGGTCGACGTGGAGACGCACCGGCAGCGCTGCGTGCCGCTGCTGCGCGAGGCGAGCGAGGCGGCCCGCGCCGGGTACCGCGCCGCGCCCCTCCCGCTGGACCTGATGGGCGCGGACCTGCGCGGGGCGGACCTGCGCGGCGCCGCGCTGCGGGGCGCGCTGCTGGTCGGTGCGGACCTGCGCCGCGCGGACCTGCGGGCCGCCGACGTGATCGGCGCCGACCTGCGCGGCGCGGACGTGCGGGACGCCCGCCTCGACGGTGCGCTGTTCCTCATCCAGTCCCAGCTCGACGCGTCCCGCGGCGACGCCGCGACAACGATCCCGCCCCGCCTGACCCGCCCGGCCCACTGGACGCCACCGCCGCCGCCCGACCCCGCGGCGTCCAGGGCGGCCGAAGCACCAGGGAAGCGGGCCACTCGCCCCCGGCGCCGCTGACACCGCGCGGCCGGCGGAAATCGGAAGGAGTCGACGGCCGTGCGTCCGTTACCGTGGGGCCGGTGTTCGGTCCCCTTGCCCGGCTGCTGACGGCCGCGACCCTCGCCCGCACGGCCGACTCGGGTGGGGCGGTGGTGGCGGTCCTGGCCTCGGTCCACGCGTACGGCGGCCCGGCCCGCGGCGCGCTCGCGATGGCCGCGCTGCTGGTGCCGCAGCTGGCCGCGGGACCGTTCGTGGGGCTGATCACCGACCGGGCCCGCAATCCGCGGCTGGTGCACGCCGGGTTCGCGGGCGTGTTCGGTGTCGCGCTCGGCGGGGTGCTGCTGCTGCTCGGCCGTGCCCCGATGCCGCTGGTCCTCGTCCTGGCGCTGGTGGCCGGGTGTTGCGGGCCGATGGTGTTCGGCGGGCTGTCGAGCCGGCTCGACGACGTGGTCCCCGCCGAGCGGCTGACCCGGGCGCGGGGGCTGGACGCGGCGACGTACAACGTGGCGGAGATCGCCGGGCCGGCCGTCGCGGCGGGGCTGGTGGCGTGGGCCGGGGTGGCACCGGCCGCCGTGGTGCTCGCGGGGGCGGGCGTGGCGGCCGCTGTACTGCTGCTGAGTGTGGGCGGTAAACCGCACCGGACGCGGGAGGCACGGTTCGTCGACGACCTGCGCGACGGGTTCCGGGCCGTGGTCGTGGACCGGGTGCTGCGGGCCGTGACCGTGGCGACCGTGTTCCAGGCGTTCGGGCTGGGCATCCTGACGCCGGTGGCGGTGCTGCTGGGTGCCGGCGCCGGCCACGCCGCCGGCGGCGGGCTGCTCGTGACGGCGCTGGGGGTCGGGGCGCTGGCGGGGTCGCTGCTGGTGGCGCGGCACCCGCCGCGGTGGCCGGCGCACCGGGTGGTGCTCGGGTGTCTCGCGGCGTGCGGTGCGGCGCTGGCGGCGGTGCCGTTCACGTCGTCGTGGCCGGTGCTGGTCGGGTTGTTCGCCGTCGCCGGGTTCTTCGACGGTCCGCTCCTGGCGTCGGTACTGCAGGTCCGCGCGGCCCAGGCCCCGCCACACACCCGCACGCAGGTGTTCACGCTGGGCGCCGGGTTGAAGCTGACCGGCGCGGCGGTGGGCGCGGCGTCGTTCTCGCTGTTCGCGGACGCACCGGTCGCGGTCGTGGCGGCGGTCCTGGCCGGCAGCCAGCTGGTGGCCGCCGCGGTCGGCGCCGTGCTGCTGGCGGCCCGGCCGGTGCGGAACGCCGGGACGCAACGTCACGGTCGGCGCGGGGCAGCGTCGGGATCGGACGTGCCGGTGCGGTGAGCACCTCCATCGTCGCCGGGGGTGAACGTCGCGCCGTCGTCCGAAGAGTCCCCGACAGCCTGCACGTTTCGCGTTAGCCTGCGGTTGTCCGTCCTTCTGAGGGGAACCATCATGGCCGACCGCCTTGCTCACCGGGCCGCCGCTGTCGCCGTCTGGTCCGACTTCTGCGCCGTGTCCCCCAGCCCGGAACTGCGTGAGCGGCTCCAGGAAGACCTGCAGCGCATCCGCGGCGCCTCGCCGCTCGGCAGCCAGCTCGTCGTGGGCGGCACTCCGCGCCACCTCGGGTTCGACGACGGCACGATCATCCCTCCCGACGAGTTCCCGGTCGGCACGCCGCGCGCCGCCATCGCCGCCGCGGCCGCCGAGCGCGCGCCGCTCACCGGCACCGTGCGCGTCGTTGTCGTCCTCGCCGACTTCGGCGACAAGGAGATGACGAGCAGCGAGCAGCACTTCGAGGACATGTTCTTCTCGATCGGTGTGCTGCCGCACGGCAGTGTCCGCGAGTACTTCCGAGAAGTGACGCACGGTCTGGTCGACATCGTCGGCGAGGTCGTCGGGCCCGTCCGGCTGCCGAAGAAACTCTCCTGGTACGCGAACGACAACTTCGGCATCGGCCGACCGTCCGGACAGCCCCGGGCGCACCTCATGGCCCAGGACGCCGCCATGACCGCCGACCCCCAGATCAACTACGCGCCGTACGACAACGACGGGAACGGGTTCGTCGACGCCTTCATCATCGTGCACGCGGGACCCGGCGGCGAAGTCACCGGCAACCCCGGGGACATCTGGTCGCACAAGTGGACCCTGCCGAGCGCCTACAACGCGGACGGCGCGCGCATCTTCGCCTATCTCACCATCCCCGAGGACGCCAGAATCGGTGTCTGCGCCCACGAGCTGGGACATCTGCTGTTCGGCTTCCCCGACCTGTACGACACCGACGGCTCTTCGGAGGGCGTCGGCAACTGGTGCCTGATGGGCAGCGGTTCATGGGGCGGCGGCGGCGACGTGCCGACGCACCCGTCGGCCTGGTGCAAGGTCGATCAGGGCTGGGCGACGGTGGCCAACGTCGCCGGCTCCACGACACTGTCCATCCCCGACGTGAAACACAGCTTCCGCGTGCACCGGCTGTGGACCGGCGGGCTGCCAGGCAGCGAGTACTTCCTCGTCGAGAACCGCCAGCGCACCGGCTACGACGCGGCGCTGCCCGGCGCCGGGCTGCTGATCTGGCACATCGACGAGAACCAGCCGGACAACACCGACGAGTCTCACTACCTGGTGGGACTCGTGCAGGCCGACAACCAGCGGGACCTCGAGTGGTCGGCGAACCGCGGCGACCCCGGCGACGCCTACCCCGGAAGCACCGCGAACCCCGTCTTCACTGCGACGAGCACCCCCGGTTCGCACTCGTACGCAGGCGCCCCGACCGGCGTCTCCATCACCGGCATCTCCGCGTCCGCCCCCACGATGACGGCCACCGTCGCGGTCTCCGTGCCCGGACCGGTCCATCTGCCGATCGCCGCCGCCGCGCGGGCCAGGGTCGACGGCGAGGTCGGGCTGGCCGAGCTGATTCCCGCCCTGCACGCGCGGGTCGAGGCGCTGGAACAGGTCGTGGCCGGCGATGCGCGCAGGTCCGCCGAGCCGGTCCTCGACGGCGGCCAGCGGCCGGAGCGCAACGGTGCGCCAGGAGGCCCGGAGTCCGCGGTGAGCGTCGGCCACGCCTACCGGCGGCCGTAGGACGCCACAGCCATGGTGCAGGCGGTCGAGAACCTCACTGCGCTGACCACCCGCCTGGTCACGACGGGTCCGCATCCGCGGCTGGAGGGCTGGGACCGCTCGGCCGTCGACGTACTGCACGCGCAGCCGGTCACCGGCTGCGCCGACCTGCTCTCCCGGTACGTCGGGCAGCGTCTCGAACTCGCCGTACCGAGCCGGCTCGTGGCGGGTCTGGCCCCGGGCACCGTCATCCGCCTGCGGGCCAGACTGACCGCAGGCGAGGCGATGGCCGAGCAGCGACCGCCTCCAGGCACCTTCGTGACGCAGCCGCCGCCTCCGTAGCCGCAGGCCCTACCGACCGGACAAACCGGGCAGGTGCCGGACCAGGACCGTCCCGCCGACGGTGAACGGCTCCCGGTCGGTGACCGCGAACCCGCACCGCAGGTACGCCGTCATCGCCGCGTCGTTGCCGGCGGCGACCTCCAGCTCGACGGCCGCTGACCCGTACTCGCCGGCCCAGCCGACGACGGCGTCGACGAGCGCCGCGGCGACCCGCCGGCCCCGCGCCTCAGGCGCGACCCACATGCTGATCAGGTGGGTGATGTCGGGTTCGGCGGCGCTGACCCAGGACCCGGCGATGCCGAGCGGGACACCGCCGGCGCCGAACGCGCAGAAGTACGCGCCGGGATGCGGCCAGTCCCGCCACTCAAGCTCGGAGCGGTGCTCCTCCCGCGCGTACGTACTCGCGAACGCCGATGGGCTGTCCTTGAGCGCGGCGAGGCGCAGGTCCCGTTTGAGCTGCCAGTCGTCGCCGTTGAGGGGTCGCACGTCCACGGGTGGACCTTGCCAATTCGCCCGCCGGGCCGCAACCGGGATATCGGCGTCAGGTGATGGCCCGGTCCGTGTCGAGCTGCTGCAGGACCGGCCCGACGAGGTCGCCGAGGTCACGGACGAGGACGGTGACGGCCCGTTCGGCGGCGGCGGCGATGTCCTCGGCGCTGTCGGTGCGCTCGGGCGCGACGGGCAGCCCGTCCAGGGGCAGCGGCGCCTCGACGAGCAGGGTGGCCCGCAGGTGCGGGTGGCGGCTGAGGTCCCGGTCGGCGGGCTGGACGAACTGCCCGAACAGTTCCGGCCAGCCGCGCCAGCCGCGGTCACGCCACCAGGACCGGTTGGTGGTCAGCTCGGCCGGCAGGGGTGAGACGAGCTCGACGCGGGCGGTGAGGCCACCGTCGAACGGGTTGCGGCTGCAGGTGGCGGTGAGGACGCGCCGGTGCCAGCGCACGTAGCCGGGGTCGAGGACGGGCGGGGTGGCGAGGATCCAGGCGGCGCACGCGAACGAGACGGGTGCGATGTCGCCGAGGGCCTCGGCGAACAGGCCCACGCCGGTGTGGACGCGCTGCCGATACCGGTCGTGGTCGCGGTCGACCCAGAACGTCTTCACCGCTCCTAAGCTATCCCGCCGGGCGGGCCGCCCGGGGCCGGTCCGCGCAGGGCTGAATACGCCGCCGCCATGATCGCCTGGCAGAGGGCGGGGCGGGTGAGGACGTCGGTGCTGTCGGCGTACTGGTCAATCCCGCCGATGAGCGGCAGCCCGGTCAGGGCAGGCTCGGTGATGCGGCCGGTGAGCGCGGCCGCGAACCGGCCGGCGTCGATGACCTCGTACGGCCGGTCGTGGTACCCGCGGCGGGTCGCCTCGACCGGGCCGGCGAGCGGCAGCGTGTTCTGGGCGCGCCCGGCGGCCTCGTAGGCGTCGGGCAGCCGGTCCGGGTCGCCGACCGGCCAGCCGAGGCCGAGCCGGGCCCAGGCGGTGCCGAGCCATTTGCTGTACGGCGGGTACCGGCGATGCAGCAGCAGCCCGAGCCGCATCAACGCGCGGGTGAGCCGGGCCGTCAGGACGTGCCGGCCGAGCGGGTCACCGGCCTCGCCGGCCCGGCCGACGAACGCCTCCTCCTGCGCGATGAGGGTCCACTGGGCGGCGAGCAGGTACCGCCACACGTCGTCGGGATACCAGGCGAGCCGCTCCCGCAGCGCGGTCAGGTCGCCGGGCCCGTCGTGGTACACCGCACCGGCGGTCGTCTCCAGCAGCAGCTGCGCGGGCGTGCCGAGCCACTCGACGGCGGTGCGGGGCCCGCCGGGCACCCCGAGCTGCGCCCCGCTGAACGCGGCGACGGTGGTGACGTCGACGCGGTGCTGGATCGGCGGCCCGCCGACCGGGGTCATGACCTGGACCCGTTCGCCGGGCGGTGCGAAGTTCGTCGGCCAGCCCCGCACCGCCGCCGGCAGCCGCTCGCGCAGCAGCGCACCGATCGCGGGCCCGTGGTGCGCGTCGGCGGGGTCGACGAACAGGGTGAGGCGCGGTCCCCAGTCGTGGTCGGTGGAGCGGGGCGAGTCGTAGCCGAGGACCTCGGACCCGGCGCCGATGCGGGCGGCGGCGTGCGGCAGCCCCGGGTAGGCGGCGTCGAGCAGCGGCCGGACCGCCTCCGTGTAGAAGGTCCCGCACAGCTCGAGACCGGGCAGGAAGTCAGGCATCAGCACTCAGGCGTCCAGCACCAGGGCCGGGTGCCGCGGGTCGTCGGCCCGCACGACCAGGTCGGCCTGGTACTGCGGCATGACCTCGTCGCGGTAGCGCGTGTACGCGGGCAGCGTCCACTGCGCCTCGGGCGGGGTGCGCCGGGCCAGGGCCGCGTCGGACTGGGTGAGGTGCACGGTGACGTCGAAGCCGAGTCCGGCGCCGAGCAGCAGGGCGCCGGTGACGACGACGACCCCGCCGGCGGGGACGTCGACGTAGGCGGCGCGGGTGGCCCGGTCGGTCGCCGGGTCACGCAGCGACGGCAGGACCCGGCCGGTGCCGCCGGGCCCGGCGGGGGCGAGGACCTCCCGGGTGAGGGCGGCCAGGTCGAGCCAGTCCTCGTAGAACGCGTCGGGGTTGGTCTTGCCCCGCTCGTACCGCAGCGAGTTCGCCCGCCAGAACCCGGCGGCGGGCACGTGCAGCGCCCACCCGCCGCGCTGCCGGACCGCGGTCACGAGCCCTTCGGCGAGGTCGGCGCCGCCGGCGGTCGGCGGCCCGTCGATCCCGACCCGCGGCCGCACGGCGGCGTCCTCGGCGCTGGACGGGCCGAGCCGGTCGAGCCGGTCGAGCCGGTCGATGCGGGTGACGAGGTCGGCGATGAGCGCGTCGAGGCTGATCGGGTGGGCTTTCACGGCCGCCGGGGGTGCGGGTCGATGATCTCCCCCTCGACGACCTCACCCTCGACCGCCGGCGCACCGGCCACACCTCCGGGGCCTGCTGAGGCTCCGGAGAAGTTCGGGGCGGGCTGGGCCGGGTCGGCCCGCTGGGCCTTCACGAACCGGGGCCCGAACAGGTCACCGGCCGCCGCGGCGGAGATCCGCCGCTCGGTCGCGCCCCGCACGGCGCGCCGGGCGAGGGCCCGCACCGGCGGCAGGAGCAGCAGCAGCCCGGCCGCGTCGGTGAGGAACCCGGGGGTGAGCAGCAGCAACGCCCCGAGCAGGCCGGTGAGCCCGTCGCTGACCTCGGCGCCGGGCGGGCGGCCCTCGTTGACGGCGGCGCGGAACCGCCGCCAGGCCCGCATCCCCTCACGGCGCAGCAGCAACGCACCGACGAACCCGGTGGCGATGCCGAGCAGCACCGCCCACGGCCACCCGATCGCCTGGGCGACCAGCACGAACGCGGTGATCTCAGCGATCACCAGCAACAGGGTGCCGATCGCGGCCAGGGCAAGCGGACGCATGAACGAATACTATCCGGCGAGATTCTCAGGACCACCCGGGCGATTTTTCGCCGGCCCGTTGCCGGCGACGACCCGCTTCAGCGCCTGCCAGCGGGCCGTCATCCCCCACACGGTGACCCGCCACAGCGCCTCACGGACGATCGACGAGCTCATCTTCGACTTGCCGCGCTCACGTTCGGTGAACGTGATCGGCACCTCGGCGACCCGGAACCCGTCCTTGAACGCCCGCCACGCCAGGTCGACCTGGAAGCAGTACCCCTGCGACGACACCGACCCCAGCTCGATCTTGTCGAGGATCGGGGTCCGGTACGCCCGGTACCCGCCGGTCGCGTCCCGCAGCGGCATGCCCAGGGCGAGCCGCACATACAGGTTCCCGGTGCGGGAGATCGCCTGCCGGTGCGCGGGCCAGTTGACGGTCTTGCCGCCCGGCACGTAGCGGGAGCCGAGGACGACGTCGTGCTCGGCGAGCTCGTCGAGCAGCCGGGTCAGCTCCTCGGGGGCGTGGGACCCGTCGGCGTCCATCTCGACGACGGCGTCGTAGTCACGTTCGGCGGCCCACGCGAACCCGGCGGTGTAGGCGGCGCCCAGGCCCTGCTTGCCGGGCCGGTGCAGCACGTGCACGGCCGGGTCGGCGGCGGCGATCTCGTCGGCGACGGCGCCGGTGCCGTCGGGGCTGTTGTCATCGGCGATGAGCACGTCGACGGCGGGGACGGCGGTGCGGACCCGGTCCACGATGAGGCGGATGTTCTCGGCCTCGTTGTAGGTGGGGATGATGACGAGGACCCTGCCGACTCCGGGGTATTGATCCACGCCTCGGTCGGTTGTGCTCACACGTCCTCCTTGTTGCCCACTGTCGGGTTCGGGTGCACCCGCCGGTCGCGGCGGCGCACTTCGGCGCAGGCGGCCAGCCCGGCGAGGGCGGCCACCACGATCACGAACTCGGGAATCACGCCGAGTCTTGTAGCAAGGGTACGGGCTGTGCCGAGGTGCAGCTCGGCGAGGATGACCGCCGCCTCATTGAACCTCGTCTCACTCTGGGTGCCGCCGCGGGTGTCAGCGAACGCGGAGATACCCACCGTGGACGCCATGAGCGCGTCCCGGCCGTGCTCGACGGCCCGTAACCGGACCATCGCGAGCTGCTGCCGCGCCTCGGACTCGTCGAACGTCGCGTTGTTCGTCTGCACGGCCAGCAGCTGCGCGCCGCCGTCGACGGTGTCACGGACGATGTCGTCGTAGGCGACCTCGAAGCAGATGACGTCACCCACGACGGCGGGCCCGACGGTGAGCACGCCCGGCTCGGTGCCGGCGGTCATGTCGGTGACCCGGTCGACCTCCTTCGACACCATCCGCGCGATCCCGCGCAGCGGCATCCGCTCCGCGAACGGCACCGGGTGGCGTTTCGTGTACTGCGGGATCTCCGCCCCGACGGGCTGGTCGGGTGACCAGACGAGCCCGACGTTCTCGACGCCCTTCTCGGCGCTGGACAGCACGGCCCCGACGAGGATCGGCGCGCCGATGGCGTGCGCGGCCCGGTCGATGACGGCGGCGGCGTCGCGGTTGCGCAGCGGGTCGATGTCGCTGGAGTTCTCCGGCCACACGACGAGGTCGGGCCGGCGGGCCAGCCCGGCGTTGACCTTCTCGGCGAGCTCGATCGTGGCGTTGGCGTGGTTGTCGAGCACAGCCCGCCGCTGGGCGTTGAAGTCCAGCCCGAGGCGCGGCACGTTGCCCTGCACGACCGCCACGTACACGGCGGGGCCGGTCGGGGCGTGCAGCGGCACGAGCCACCCGGCGACGACCACCACCGCGGCCGCGACGGGTGCCGCGACCAGCCCTGGGCCCAGCCGCCACTTCACCCCGGCGGTCAGGCCGCGGATCACGCCGTAGGCGAGGAAGGCACCCGCGAGGGCCACCGCGAACGTGACGAGGGGTGCCCCGCCGAGCGCGGCGAGGCGCAGCAGCGGCGACTCGTCCTGACTGAACGCGAGCCGCCCCCACGGGAACCCGCCGAACGGGGTGCGGTCACGCAGCGCCTCCTGCCCGGTCCAGACGGCGGCGAGCAGCGGCACCCACGCCCACCGGGCCCAGCGGCCCTTCTCCAGCAGCGGCGACGTCCAGGCGGAGGCGGCACCGACGAGCCCGAAATACAGCGTCTCGAGCCCCGACAGCAGCAGCCACGGCACGGCGCCGGTGTGCAGGTTGGTCCAGGACAGCAGCGGGGTGAAGAACAGGGCACCGGCGAGCGCGCCGAGGCCGAACGGGATGGCCGGGCTCGACCCGACGCCCGCCGCGCGGGAGGTCGCGCGGCAACTCTTCGACACCGCCGGCCTGCCCGCGGCGGTGCGGGAGGTCGGCGAGCCGCGCGCCGCCGAACTCGTCGACTACCAGCACGCGCGGCTGGCCGGGCGGTACGTCGACGCCGTGCGCAGCGTCGCGACCGCCGAGTCCGAGCGGTTCGGCACGGACGCGGTGGCCGTGGAGTTCGCCCGGTACCTGTTCAAACTGCTGGCGTACAAGGACGAGTACGAGGTCGCCCGGCTGCACCTGAAGGTCGACCTCGCCGGCCAGGCGAGCGGCGGCGGATCCCGGGCGCGGCTGCAGTACCATATCCATCCGCCGTTCCTGCGGGCGCTCGGCCTGCGGCGCAAGCTCGCGCTGGGCGGCTGGATCCGGCCCGCCTTCGCCGTGCTGCGGGCGGCGCGGACGGTGCGGGGCACGCCGTTGGACCTGTTCGGGCTGGCCGCGGTGCGCCGGGTCGAGCGATCCCTGCCGCCGGAGTACACGACGGCCGTGCTCGCCGCGCTCCGGGACGACGACCGGGACCGCTGCCTGGCGGTGGCGCAGGCACCGGATGTGGTACGCGGATATGAGAGCATCAAGCTCGCCAATGTGGCCCGGTTCCGGGCGCTGCTGGCTCGACCCTCCCAGGTCGATGGATGAGGAAGGCGAAGATCATGGCGGACCCAGCTCAGGGCCGTGGCGCGAAAGGCCCGTTGCTGCAGCGTCGCCGGGTCGGCGAGCGCCTCGCCGACGAGCTGCGTGACCGGATCCTGCGCGGTGATCTGACCACGGAGCAGGGGCTGCTGAAGCAGGACGACCTGTTCGAGGAGTTCCGGGTCAGCATGCCCTCCGTCCGCGAGGCCATGCGCACGCTGGAGACCGAGGGGCTCATCACCATCCGCCGGGGCAACCGCGGCGGCGCCGAGGTGCATCCGCCCCAGCTCGAGCGGGCCGGCTACGTCTTCGGCCTCGTGCTGCAGTCCCGCAACGTCAGCGTGCAGGACCTGGGCCTGGCCGTCCGGCGCCTCGACCCGGTGTGCGCCGAGATGTGCGCGACCCGGCCGGACCGCATGGAGACGGTCGTGCCCGCGCTGCGCGAGATCCAGCGCCGCACCGAGGAGAGCATCGGCGACTTCGCGAAGTTCGTGGCCTGCATGAAGGAGTTCCACGAGGCGCTCGTGCGCAACTGCGGGAACCAGACCTTCGAGCTGCTCGCGGGCATGCTGGAGGGGCTGTGGTATGCGCATGAGGAGGAGTGGGCCGCCCGCACGGTCATCGAGGGCGGCATCCCCGGCGAGGCCGCGACCCGGCGCAGCCTCGACAGCCACGCCGAGCTGATCCAGGCCATCGAGGAGGGCGACGGCCCCGGCGCCGCGATCCTGGCCCGCCGGCACCAGGAGGACACCCAGCCCCAGGCCAACCTCGGCGTCGACCCGTCGGTGGTGGTCAACGCCCAGCTCATCCGGCCCCCGGACTACTGATCAGAGGAGCGCGGGGACTTCCTCGGCCACGGTGGGCGGGCCGAACAGGATGCCCTGGGCGTGGTCGTAGCCGAGCTTGCGCACGTGGGCGGCCTGCTCCTCGGTCTCCACGCCCTCGGCGACCGCGTGCAGGCGTAACCCGTGGGCCAGCGTCACCAGCGTGGTCAGCAGGACGTCGGAGCTCGCCAGCAGGGAGCGGTCGATCTTCAGGCTGGCCACGGCGGTGCGGCTGACCTCGTGCAGCCGGGCGAAGTTCGAGTATCCGGTGCCGAAGTCGTCGACCGCGAAGCTCGCGCCCAGCGCGGCCAGCGCCGCCAGGGTCGACGCCTGCGGCGCGGTGATCGACTCCTCCGTCACCTCGAAGGTCAGCAGGTCCGGCGGGAAGCCCGTCTCGTCGAGGGCCTCGCCGACGATCGCCGGCAGGGACTGGTCGGTGAGCTGGGCCGTCGACAGGTTGAGGTTGAGGCGCACCGGGCGGCCCGGGCGCTGCCACTGCAGCGCGTGGCGGCCGGCGGTGCGCAGCTGCGCGCCGATCAGGTGGTTGAGCAGGCCGATGCGCTCCGCCAGGGGGATGAACTCCGCCGGGGCGATCTCGCCGTGCTGCGGGTGCCGCCAGCGGGCCAGGGCCTCCACGGCGACGACCCGCCGGTCGGTGAGGCGGACGATCGGCTGGTACGCCAGGCGCAGCGTCCCGCGGCGCACCGCGCCGGGCAGGTCGCGGGACAGGGTGTGGCGGCGGCGGTCGGCGTCGTGGCGGTGCTGCTCGAACATCGCCGACGAGCCGACCGGGTCGCTCTTGGCCCAGGTCAGGGCCATCTTCGCGGTTCGGAGCAGCTCGCTCGCCGTCGCGCCCGCCGCCGGGCGCTCCAGCAGGCCGCCCTTCGCGTCCAGCTGGACCGGGCTGGCGGCCGGGCCCCAGGGGTACGCCAGCGACTCCCGGACCAGGTCGAACAGCTTGACCGCGTCGTCGGGGCCGCGGGTGCCCGCCTGCACCAGGACGAACTCGTCGCCCCCGAGGTGGGCCGCGTAGTGGCCGTGGGTGTCGGTCAGGTCGCGCATGCGCAGGCCGACCTCGCGCAGCAGGGCGTCGGCCTGGTCGGTGCCGAGGGCGTCGCTGATCTCGGCGAAGCGGACCAGGTTGAGCACGCACACGGCCACCCGGTCCGACCTGGCGGCGAGCGCGGTCAGGTGGTCGGTGAGCGCGTGCCGGTTCGGCAGGCCGGAGACCTGGTCGTGCAGGAGGGCGTGCTGGCGCTGCTGCTCGGCCCGCAGCACCGCACGCTGCGCGCTCGCCCGCTCGTGGCGGCGCAGGTCGTCGGTCTCGGTCAGGGCGACGGCGCGCACGCCCTCGGCGAACGCCTCCGTGAACGCGCCCAGCAGCGACCCCAGTCGCTCGGCGGACCCCGGGTGGGTGATGCCGAGGTCGCCGCGGAGACGCTCGTGGATCAGTTCGACGCTGACCCGCAGCGCGGCCGGGGACCACAGCTGCGCCTCGACGAGCGCGGTGCCGGCCCACCGGCCGGCCGCCGGGTCGGGCTCGTCGCCGGTCAGCGCGGCGGCGAGCCGGGCGGTCAGGTCCTCCAGCAGGGGGATGGTGCGGCCCAGCCGCCGCGGCACGAAGGAGACCTCGTGCAGGCGCTGGGCCCACGTGCGGGCGAACGCCCGGGTCGGTGGCTCGTGCTCGTCAAGCGGGTGGGCAGGCCGCTGTCGCATGAAGACCTCATTCGACTCGGGGCGCTTTCTCGCCGCGTCGAGTGAAGTATGTCGAGATTTCACCGGGCGCGCTAGCTTACGACCGGTTTGCGACCGACGGCGGCGAGGACGGCCGGCTGCTCCGGCTCGTCGACCTCCGGGTCGGGGTGCCACGCCGTCGCCGGGACCACCCCGGGCGGGACCAGCTCGAGGCCGCCGAGGATCTCCGCCACCTGCTGCGGCGTGCGGGCGCGCACCGAGGTCGGCGTCTGGTCGTACAACTTGGTGACCTGGTCCTGCTCGGAGTCGAGGCCGGTCGTCCGGGTGAAGTGCGAGACGGCGACGTAGCTGCCGCCGACGAGCGCGTCACCGAGCTCGCGCACGATCCCCGCCGGACCGTCCTCGTCCCCGATGAAGTGCAGGACCGCCACGAGCAGCACCGCCACCGGCTGGCCGAGGTCGAGCAGCTCCTGCACCCGGGGGTTGGCCAGGATCTCCTGAGGTTTGCGCAGGTCACCCTGCACGGCCGCGGCGCGCGGGTTGCCGGCCAGGATCGCCTCGCTGTGCATGACGGCGACCTCGTCGACGTCGACGTACATCACCTTCGAGTCCGGCGCCAGGGCCTGCGCCACCTCGTGGACGTTGCCGAGCGTCGGGATGCCCGAGCCGATGTCGAGGAACTGGCGCACCCCGGCGTCGACGAGCCACTCCACGGCCCGGCCCAGATACGCCCGGTTCGCGTACGCGACCCGGCCGATGCCCGGCCAGGCCTGCATCGCCCGTTCGGCGAACTCCCGGTCGACGGCGAAGTTGTGGTACCCGCCGAGCGCGTAGTCGTACACCCGGGCCGAGTTCGGCACGGTCGTGTCCACCCCGGCTGGCGCCCAGTCCGGCAGGCTCACGGCAGCCCTCCCCATGTTGATCACGGTCGGTACGTGACAGGTCAGCCTATCGTGTACCCGACCGGCATCGTGGCCCTGTTGGCGCGCGTTGCTTATCTTGGTCGTGTGACCGAGCCGACCGCAGCGCCCGACCTCTCTGACAGCAACTCTGACAGCGACGACGGCCCCCCGAGCGGTCTGTGGCAGAAGATGAAGGCCGACCCGGAGTACGCGCCGGAGCACCTGGCCCTCGAAGCGGTCACCCGCCTCGGCCCGCGCATGGCCCGCGAGCTGGACAAACTGAAGGGCCAGAACCCGGGCGCCCCGGCCGACGCCCTCGCCAACATGATCGTGTACCGCTACGTGAACCAGTCCCGCCTCTCCGGCGCGGTGTCGGGCGCGGTACCCCTGGCCGGCGCGGTCCTGGACATCGGTGTGCTGGCCTGGACCCAGGCCCGCATGGTGCTCATGCTGGCCGCGAACTACGGCGTGGACCCGGCCCACCCGGACCGCGCGGCCGAGCTGCTCGTGCTGCAGAACGTCCATAAATACGCCCAGACTGCCCGCACTGCGCTGTCCGTGGCCAAGGGCCGCGAGCGCTTCGACGCGCTGCTGCCGGAGGACCGCCCGACGGTCGGCCGGGTGATGGTCAAGCTCGGCCTGAAGCTGGCCCAGATGGCGGGCGTCCGCGCGGCGAAGAAGATGCTCGCGAAGGTCGTGCCGGGCGCGGGCATCATCCTGGGCGGCGTCGCCAACGGCAACGCGACGAAGGCGCTCGGCGGCCGGGCGATCACGTTGTACCGCAGGCCGCCGTTCCAGCCCGCGCTGCCGCCCGGCGTCCCGTATCAGGCGGGGCCGCCGCGGCACTACCCGGTCCACCCGCCGCACGCGCTGCCTCCGGGGCCGTACCACCCTCCGGTGCCGCCCCAGCCGGGCCCGCCGGTGGCGTCCGCACCCCCGGCCCACTCCGCTCCGCCGGGCGCGCCGGGGATGCAGTTCGCGCCGCCGGGCGCGCCGCCGACCCATTGGGTGCCGCCGGGTGCGCCGTCTGCTCCGGCAGCGCCAGCTGCTCCCGTCGCACCGCCGGCTCAGGGCGCGCCGACTGCTGTCCATTCCGCGCCGCCGGCCCAGGTCGCGCCGCCGGTTCCGGGCGCGCCGACTGCTGTCCACTCCGCGCCGCCGGCGCAGGTCGCGCCGCCGGCTCAGGGCTGGTTGCTGGACCCGCCTGCTCCGTCGGCCCAGCCCGAGGCGGCAACCCAGCCGGCGACGGTCGTCCCGGCCGGCGCGGTAGCGCAACCCGGGTCCGCGGTGGCCGGCACGGTCGCGCAACCCGGGGCCGCGGGTGTCAGCGCGGCCGTACCACCGACCGCGCAACTGCCGAGCGAGCCGGAAGCCCCGGTCTGGCCCACCAAGCCGCTCCCCGCGACACCGGTCGCCCCGACGAAGATCCTCCCCGCCGACCCGCCGACCGAGGGGACGCCGGCCGGCTGAACCGGCACCGGGACCACCCGCGCATGATCCACAGCGGGTAGCGTGCGGCCAGACACGGATCGGGGGCGGTATGGGCGCGAAGACGGGCATCCTGGCGTTCGCTGACGGCGACCCGATCCCGGTCCTCCGGCTGCGTCCGGCCACCGATCCCGGCCGGGCCCGGGCGCTGGCCGAGCGGCTGCACCCGGGGTACCGGATCGAACCGGGCGACGGGGACAACCTGTGGGAGGGCTGCTACCCGCCGGACGACACGCTGTACGCCCTGAGCGTCCCGGGCCTGGACCTCGCCTGCGACAAACGGTTCATGCTCGACCGCCCCTCGCGGCTGCCGCCGCACCTGCTGCGCCTCGGCGCCGGCCGGCGGGTCCTGCTGCACGCGATGCACTCGGGCTCCGACTGGCTGGCGTTCGCCGTGTGGGAGAACGGTGCGCTCGTCCGGTCCCTGAGCCTGTCGCCCGACGGCGGGATCGGGGAGAACATCGGCGACCCGATGCCGTTCGAGGTGCCGTACTGGGCCGGGGAGCACCCGGTCGGGCCGGGCCCGTATCCGCTGCCGTTCCACCCCCTCGAGATGGGCGAGGAGGCGCTGCGGCACATGTTCGGTTTCGTCGTCGAGGGTCGCCGGCGGACCGACGACGTGCCCGCCGACGAGATCAGGCTGCCGGGCTTCCGCGTCACCGACCCGACGGGCGCCGAGCAGGCCGGACGCGAAGCCCTCCGGGTCGCCGCACGCCGCATGACCCGCCGGTCCTTCACCTACCGCGGCGGCGAGCTCGTCGAGGTCGGCCTCGACGAGCCCGGTCCGCCCGCGGTCAGCTGAAGAGGTCGCCGGAACAGGCCGCCGCAGGGAGCAGGCGGCCGGACGGCGACGGTCCCGACGGCGGGCGCGGTCGGCATGCGGCAGGCTGGGGACCGAGGGTCACCGGGACTGCAGGATCGCCTCCAGGAGTGCGGGTGGCAGGTGTTCGCGGGCGCCGATGATCTCCAGGCCCAGGATGTGGCCGTCGGCGTTGAGGTCGAGGTTGAACATGCCGAGTTCCGGGTTGAACATGCCCATCTGGACGGCGGCGCCGGGGGCGACCGGGTGCTGGAGGTAGATGTAGGCGGCGTTGGCCTCGCTGTCGTAGGTGCAGACCAGCGGGACCGTCACTTCGGTGTACATGGTGATCATGCTGGCACATTGCAGCGCAGGGCCAGGTGGAGGAACTCGGGCATCGTGCCGTTCCAGAAGATGTCCGAGACCTGGGTCAGGAGCACGCACACGCGACCCGTTGCCGGGTCGTTGCACCATGACGTTCCGTAGCCTCCGTCCCAGCCGTAGCGGCCCGGGCCCGAGATGTCGTCCGGGCGTACCGTGACCGACATGCCGTAGCCCCAGCCGCTCCCGTCCAGCAGGATGCCGGCCGACTCGATCTGGGGCCCGGTCAGGTGGTTGGTCGTCATTGCCTGCACCGACGACGGTGTCAGCAGGTCCGCGCCGGCCGACAGCAGGAAGCGGCCGAAGGCCAGGACGTCGTCCACTGTGGACGCCAGGCCGGCCGAGCCGTCCGGAAAGGGCGGGCGTTGCGTCCAGAGCGACGGTGGTGACAGGTCCTGGCGTTCGCCGGCCTGGTAGTGCGCCGGGAGCTGCGCGGCCGTCGACGGCGTGAGCGTGAAGCCCGTCGATGTCATGCCCAGCGGTGTGAACAGGCGGTCGCGCAGCAGGTCGTCCAGCGGGACGCCCGACGCGCGGGACAGGAGCACGCCCAGCAGCAGCGTGCCGGTGCTGTACGCCCAGCGTGCGCCCGGCTGGTACATGAGCGGCAGCGAGGCGAACCGGCGCAGCCACTCGTCCGGAGCGTACGGCGTGCGCGGGAACGGCTCCGCGAGCGTCAGGTCCAGGGCCCGGCCCGCGGCCGCCACCGGATAGTCGGACTCCGGGCCCAGCAGCAGGCCGTGGCCCAGGCGGAACGTCAGCAGGTCCTCGACCAGGATCGGGCGCTGCGCCGGTACCGTATCCGCCAGGGCCGCGTCGAGACGGCGCAGGACCCGGCGCCCGGCCAGCTCCGGCAGCCAGGACTCGACCGGGGCGTCGAGGGTGAGGGTGCCGTCCTCGACGAGCATCATGGCCACCGCCGCCACCATCGGCTTCGTCATCGACGTGATCCGGAACGGGGTCCCGCGGCGCATCGGGACCTCGCCGCCGAACTCCGTCACGCCGAGGGCGTCGACCCGGGCGCGGCCGTCGGAGGACGCCACGGCCGCCACGGCGCCCGGCAGCGTTCCCGCCTCGATCCGCGTTTGGAGTGCTCGGCGCAATTCGTCCATGCGCCCCACCCTATGTAGCATTCCGGGCGGTTCGCACGGGGGAGGGACCGATGGAGTTCGACTATGGGGCGCCGGCCGCGATCCGGGCGGCGCGGGACGCGATCCGGGCCGAGGCCGCGCGGTGGGACGACGCCGGTGAGCGCATGCGGGCGGTGCGGACGGCCACCGAGGGGCTCGGGCTGTCGCCGTTCGGGTTCGCCGTCGCCGACGTGGCCGACACCGGGCAGTGGCGGGTGTACGAGGAGATGCGCGCACACCTCGGCGCGCTGTGCGGCGACGCGGCCGCCGAGTTCCACGGGATCGCGGCCGTGCTGCGGGTGTGCGCCGACCGGTACACCGCGGCCGACCGCGACGCCGTCACCGACCTCACGGCGGTGTGGGGTGACTGAGCCGCTGCGGGCCCTGGAAGTGGGCCTGGCCGAGGTGCGGGCCGAGTGGGACCGGCTGCTCGCGCGGGTCGAGGCCGGGATCCGGCTCGTCGAACGGGGGCGCGGCTGGGCCGGCGGGATCGTGGAGTGGGTCACCGGCGACGTCGAGGACGGGCTCGCGGTCATCCGGCACCGGCTCGGCGTGCTGCGCCTGCGGCTCGAGCGCGTCCTCGACGCGGCCGAGCTGGCCACGGCCCGCGCGGTGCCGGTGCTCGCGGTGCTCGACGCGAGCCTGGCGTGGCTGCCGGCCGTCGTCACGCCGGTCACCGGGGTCGCCGCCGCGCTCGACCCGCCCGGGCGCAACCTCGCCTACTGGGCCGGCCCCGCGAAGGAGGCGTACCTCGACGTGCTCCACGAGCAGACCGGCGCCCTCCGGCAGGCCGCCGGCCAGGCCCGCGTCACCAGCGAGTGGCTCGCCGACGTCGCCATGGCCAACATGGCGTACCTCACCGGCCTCGCCGACCGCGTCGCCGCGGTGGCCGCCGCGCTCACGACCGCGTGCCTGGAGGGCGGGGCGACGATGGCCGGCGTCCTCACCCAGTTCCCGTCGTCGCTGCAGGACCTGGCCGACCTCGTCGGCACCGTCGTCGGCGAGCTCGTCTCCGGCGCCGCCCACCTCGCCGAGCGCCTGGCCGCCGACGTGGCGAGCGTGCGGCGACTGGCGGGCGAGCTGGCCGACCACAGCGACCTGCCCGGCGGGCGCTGGCCCCGCTCGGTGACCATGAACAGATGACCGGACCGATGACCGTACCGCTGATCCGCCCCGCCCAGGCCGCCGACTACGACGCCATCGCCGCCGTGGTCGACGACTGGTGGGGGCGGCCGATCCTGGCCGGGCTGCCGCGGCTGTTCCTCGACCACTTCCACCGCACCAGCCTCGTCGCGGAGTCGGCGGCGGGGCTGCGCGGATTCCTGGTGGGCATCCTGTCGCCCTCGGAGCCCGACGAGGCGTACATCCACTTCGTCGGCGTCCACCCCGGCACGCGGAGCCAGGGCCTGGCCCGCACGCTGTACGAGCGGTTCTTCGCCCTGGCGAAGGAGCACGACCGGCGGGTGGTCCGGGCGATCACGTCACCGGTGAACGAGGCGTCGATCGCGTTCCACCGGCGGATGGGGTTCACGGTCGGCGGCCCGGTGGCCGGCTACAACGGTCCGGGCCGCGACCTCGTGACGTTCGCCCGCGACCTCTAGGCCGTCTTCGTCGGCTTGGGGGCGTCGCTGCCGCGGGGCTGGCGGTCCGGCTTGTTGCCGCGCAGCGACGAGTCGGCGATCGTCGTCGCCGTCACGGTCGTGCCGTCGACGGTGCCGACGACCGTGACCGTGCTGCCGGTCTTGACGTCGCCGATCTTCCCCGAGCCGTTGCCGACCTTGGTGCTGCCGTTGACGACGAACGTGGTGCTGTACCCGTCCTCGCTCTTGACGGTGATCGAGGTGTCGCTGACGGCGGTGACCGTACCGGTCTGGAGGCGATGGGTGACGTACTTGCCGGTGCTGTCCTTCACGACGAAGTCGCCGTGGAGGGCACCCATCAGGCCGCCGCGCTCCATGCCGCCCCGGCCGGGCTGACCGCCGCCGGGGAAGCCACCCTGGCCGCCGCCGTAGCCGTGGCCGCCACCGGGCCCCTGCTGGAGGGTACCGGTCCCGGCGCCGGCCGCGTTGGCCACCGCGACACCGCCGCCGATCACGATCACGCCGGACACCGCCGCGACGATCCCGAGCTTGAGCTTCGAGACCCGGCCACCCGACGGGGGCGCGGCCGGGGTCTCGGGTGCGGGCCCGGCCCACGGCGGCACCGGCGTCCCGTTCGTCTGGTCCTCGGTCATGTTCGGGCTTCCCTTCGGGCTCATGGCTGTCCAGCCGACGATGCCCCGGAAACCTGTGCCGTCAATCCCGCGGACCTTCGGGGTACCTGTGAATCGGGCTCGCGGGTAGGGTGCGCGGATGATCACCGCGGAGGATGAGGTCGTCGGGCTCGCCAGCGAGCTCATCCGGTTCGACACGAGCATCACCGACGACCCGCGCGACGGCAACGGCGAACGGGCCGCCGCCGAGTTCGTCGCCGAGCGCCTCGCGGAGGCCGGCTACGAGCCGGAGTACGTCGAGTCCGGGCCCCGGCGCGGCAACGTCGTCGTGCGGCTGCCCGGCGCCGACCCGGGCCGCGGGGCGCTGCTCGTGCACGGGCACCTCGACGTGGTGCCGGCCGACCCGGCGGAGTGGTCGGTGCACCCGTTCTCCGGCGAGGTGCGCGACGGCTACGTCTGGGGGCGCGGCGCGATCGACATGAAGCACATGGTGGCGATGTCGCTCGCCCTTGCCCGGCGGTACCGGCGGGAGCACCTCGTCCCGCCGCGGGACATCGTCTTCGCCTTCCTGGCGGATGAGGAGGCGGGCGGGTTCCAGGGTGCGAGGTGGCTCGTCGAGCACCGGCCGGAGCTGTTCGAGGGCGTGACCGAGGCGATCAGTGAGGTGGGCGGGTTCTCCCTCACCATCGATGACGGGGTCCGGGCGTACCTCGTGCAGACCGCGGAGAAGGGTGCGGTGTGGCTGCGGCTGAAGGTGCGGGGGACCGCCGGGCACGGCTCGCTCGTGCACACCGACAACGCCGTCGCCAAGCTCGCCGCCGCGGTCACCCGCCTCGACGGGCACCGGTTCCCGCTCGTGCTCACCGGGCCGATGCGGGAGTTCCTGCACGGGGTGGCCGAGCTGACCGGCGTGCCGTTCGACGAGGCCGATCCCGAGGCCGCGGTCGCCCGGTTCGCCAACGCGGCCCGGCTCATCGGCGCCGCGTTGCGCGACACCGCCAACGTCACCATGTTCTCCGCCGGGGTGAAGGCCAACGTCGTGCCGTCGGTGGCGACCGCGACCGTCGACGGGCGGGTGCTGCCGGGCCGGGAGGACGAGTTCCGGCGGACCGTGACCGAGCTGCTGGGGGCGGACGTCGAGCAGGACTGGGCGTCGCTGCCGCCGGTCTCCACGACGTTCGACGGGCGGCTCGTCGACGCGATGACCGCCGCGCTCGTCGCGGAGGACCCGGGTGGGCGGGTGCTGCCGTACCTGCTGCCCGGCGGTACCGACGCGAAGGCCTTCCAGGCGCTGGGGATCCGCAGCTTCGGGTTCGCGCCGCTGCGCCTGCCGCCGTCACTGGACTTCACGTCGCTGTTCCACGGCGTCGACGAGCGGGTGCCGGTGGACGGTCTCCGGTTCGGCGTGCGGGTCCTCGACCGGTTCCTGCGCAGCTGCTGACGCCTCACCCTTGCCGGGGACGGCCCGCTCATCCTGCCGATCGCCTGAGCAGGGGCTGCTGCCACAGCCAGGCGAGGTACTCCCGCAGCTCCTTGGGCCCGGCGACCCAGCCCTGCTCGCGGTACGCGATGATCCGCCGGACCTCGCCCGGCAGCAGGTCGAAGGGGGTTGCCCCGGTCTCCGGCGCCGGCAGGTCCGGCGGGATCGGCACCGGGACGGGCAGCAGCTGGACCGGTCCGTCGAGCGCCTGGAGCAGGGTGAGGTACACCCGCGGCAGGTGGTACGGCGAGACGACGAGCCCGAGGCTCCCGATGTTCAGCTTGTCGATGCGTTCCGCGATCCAGATGGCCTGCTCGGCGGTGTTGGTCACCGGCTGGGGCTGCAGCTCGACGCCGTCCGTGCGGCGGATCCCGTCGAGGGTCAGCGGCGCGTAGGTGGCCTCGGCCGGGTTCCCGTCCGCGATGAGCAGGTGCCGCAGCCGCGGGTTACGCTCCCAGAGGTGGATGGCATGCTGCTCCCGCCAGGTCTCACCCTGCCCGATCGCCACGGCCAGCGCGTCGACGTGGTCGGCGGCCTGAGTGGGCAGGCTGAAGATCATGGCGACGGCCTCGACCACCTCGACCAGCCGCCGCGACGGCACGTCGTCAAGGTCGGTGACGACCCGCGGGATGCCCGGCATGCCCACACGGTAGACGGCAGGATGGTCGGCATGCGGCAGAACCGGCCCCCGCTCGCGGATGAACGCACGACCCTGCTGGCCTTCCTCACCTGGCACCGCCAGACGCTCCGGCTGAAATGCTCCGGCCTGCCACCCGCGGACCTGGCCCGCCGGTCGGTGGAGCCGTCGGCGCTCTCGCTGCTGGGCCTGGTCCGCCACGCGGCCGACACCGAACGCTTCTGGTTCCGGGTGGTGCTGGCCGCCGAGAAAGCGCCGCCGCTGTACCCCGACGCGTTCGCCGCCCCCGCCGCCCCCGCCGACGCGCCGGGCGCCTTCGCCGCGTGGGAGTCGGAGGTGGCGTTCGCCGAGCGGTTCGTGGCCGCGGCCCCGAGCCTCGACGTGGTGGGCGAGGAGCCGGGCGAAGGCCCGGTGTCGCTACGCTGGGTCCTGCTCCACCTGATCGAGGAGTACGCCCGCCACAACGGCCACGCCGACCTCCTCCGCGAACGCCTCGACGGCGCGGTCGGCCTCTAGTTCGCGCTCCGGGTGAGCTCCAGGACGGGGATGGTGCGGATACCGGCGGTCTTCTGCGCGTACTCGGCGAAGCCGGGGTAGCGGCCGGCCTGCTCGTCGTACAGCTCGTCGCGCTCGGTGCCGGTGACCTCGCGGACGCCGACGGTGTAGGACTCGGCGCCGCGTTCGATGGTGGTGGTGCCGGCCGCGACCAGGTTGTGGTACCAGTCGGGGTGCTCGGGGGCGCCGCCCTTGGACGCGAAGATGTAGATGACGTCGCCGTTCGTCTCGTTCGGCAGGTACATCAGCGGGTTGACGTGCTCGCGGCCGCTCTTGCGGCCGCGGTGGTGGATGAGCACCATCGGGGCTCCGGTGAAGGGACCGCCGACGCGGCCTTCGTTGGCCCGGAACTCGTCGATGACTGCGGCGTTCCAGTCGCTCACGTGGTGCACCTCTGTTCTCGTTCGCACTCGATCCTCATGGACCACGATCGACCATACTGCGCCGGCCCGCCCGGCAACGGCGGGTCAGGCCGAGATCACGGTCGTCGGCCGGTGGCTCCAGGAACGCCGGTGGCTCCTGGAACGAATGCAGGCCGGCACGCGCGGCTGATGACCACGCCGGCCGGATCGGCCCAGGTGGTCTCCGCGGCCAGGTCCACCGGCCGGGGTGGCGTCGTTCGCACGGTCAGGGGCGGGGGGCGGGGCCGTCCGGGATGCGGGTCACCCGGGTCGGCTCGGCGGCGCCGTCCACCCGGAAGACCAGGCGGGTGTTGCCGATGACGATCTCGTCGCCGGGGGACAGGTTGGCCGTGGCCACGCGGCGGCCGTTGACCAGGGAGCCGTTCGCCGAGCCCAGGTCGGTCAGCACCACCTGGCGGCCGTCGTAGTCCAGGCGGGCGTGCTGGCGGGACGCGCGGACGTCCGCCAGGCGGACCGTGGCCTGGTCGCCGCGGCCGATCACCGTCGAGCCCACCGGGAGCAGGTAGCCGCCGCCGTCCTCGGTGACGAGGCGCACACCGGACGCCTGGCGGGCCGGGGTCTCGCCGCCGGTGTGGACCGAGGCGACGATCTGGAACAGGCCTGTGTCGAGCGTCTCGTTGCGGTCCACCTCGACCAGGACGTCGCCGTAGACCGCCCAGCCCTGCTCGCCGATGTACTCGGCCTGGGACTGGGCCAGCTCCTGGGCCAGGGCGTTCGCATACGCGGCCAGGCGGGTGTGGTCGGCCGGTGAGAGCTCGATCACGAAGCGGTTCGGGACCAGGATGCGGCCGCCGACGCTCTGCTTGTTGGCTGCGGCCTCCCGCTGCATGGCGTTGAGCAGCTCGACCGGGTGGACCACACCCTTGAACACCTTGGCGAAGGTGCCCTCCACCAGGCCCTCGAGCCGCTTCTCGAAGCGCTGCAGCACGCCCACGGCGCATTTCCCCCTTCGGACCCCGTTCCGGTCTCCTGTGTACCACAGCAGGCCCACCGTGAAATGTCGGTGATCCTGCAACGAACCGGGTGCCGGGAACCGTCTAGAGCGCGAAGGACCGAACGTTCACAGGTCGGGGCGCTATTGTGCCCGTCCGGGGGTGCAGGTGACGAGGAAGAAGCGCGCGCGCAAGGATCCGCTGTGGGCCCGGCTGGCGCTGCTGTTCGGAGCGGTGCTGCTGGTCGCCAGCGGCGGTGCGCTGGTCGGCGGGAAGGTGCTGCTCGACCACTACAGCGACCAGATCACCCACGAGGGCGGGCTGGGCGGGGCGGCGGCCGAGGGCGCGACCATCGACGGGCCGATCAACATCCTGCTCGTCGGGGTCGACGAGCGCACCGGCAACGAGGAGATGGGCGTCCGGGCCGACTCGATCATCATCGCGCACGTGCCGGCCAGCCACGACGCGGTCTACCTCACGTCGATCCCGCGCGACACCCGCGTGCAGATCCCGGCGCACAAGGCGACGAAGTACGACGGCGGCACCGACAAGATCAACGCAGCGTTCTGGTTCGGTTACCAGAACGGCGGCGGCCGCGACGGCGGCCTGGAGCTGCTCGCCGAGACGGTGAGCACGCTGGCCGGCGGGCTGAAGTTCAACGGCGGCGCGATCGTCAACTTCGACGGCTTCAAGGGCCTCGTCACCGCCCTCGGCGGCGTGCACATGTGCGTCGACGAGAAGGTCACCTCGGTACACACCGGCTGGAACACCAAGACCGGCGCCGAGGGCGTGCCGTACTACTTCAACGCCGACGGCCTGCCCACCGGCCTCAAGCCGAACATGCGCCCGCAGATCTACGAGGTCGGCTGCTACGACATGGCGGCCTGGGAGGCCCTCGACTACGTCCGGCAGCGCGACAAGCTCGCCAACAACGACGGCGACTACGGCCGGCAGCGCCACCAGCAGCAGTTCATCAAGGCGATGCTCGGCAAGGCGACCAGCGCCGGCGTCGTCACCAACCCGATCAAGGTCAACGCGATCCTGAACTCGGTCGGCAAGGCGGTGTCGTTCTACAACAACGACGTCTCGCTCGCCGACTGGATCTTCACGCTGAAGGGCATCAAGCCCGACCAGATGCTCACGCTGAAGGTCAACAACGGCAGGTTCAACCCGCAGACCATCAACGGGCAGTCGTTCGAGGTCCTCGACGACACTGCCGAGGGTCTGCTGACGGCGATCGCGCAGGACCAGGTCGCCGCGTACGTGGCCGCCCACCCGGAGATGATCAACAACGATGCGGCCCAGCCGTCGGCGTCCCCCACGAAGGGCGGCTGACCCGCTAGCATCCGGCGGTGGACCCCGAGGCTGCTTTACCGAAGGACCGTCGCACGCTCGCGGCGGTCCTCGCCGTCTGTGGCGTGCCCATGGTCGCCAGTGCGCTGCTGCAGCGGTACACCCGGATGCCCGAAGGCGACGAGCCGCACTATCTCGCCATCAATGAGGCGATCAAGCGGTACGGCTCGATCCACGTGCGGCCGGTCTACGACAACTGGGACTTCACGGCCTTCCACCCGGGGCCGCTGTCCGCGCACGTGGCGGCGGCGCCGCACGACACGCTGCCGTGGCACGGGATCGGCGGGCCGGTGCTGTGGCACGTGCCGTACCTGCTCGGCGGGCGCACCGGTGTCCTGCTGTTCATGGTGGTCGTGTCGCTGCTCACCGTCGCCAACGTGTGGTGGCTGCTGCGCCGGGCCGGCCTGGACCGGTTCCCCGCGGCGCTCACCGCGGTCGCGATCGGCCTCGGCTCCACCGTGCTCACCTACACGGCGAAGGTGTTCGTCGAGCCGCTCGCCGCGCTCGTCGTGGTCTATGCCCTGCGCGTGCTCGCCGCGCCGCCCCGCCTCCGTGATCTGCTGCTGCTCGGCGCCGGGCTCGGCGCGCTGCCCTGGGTGCACAGCCGGTTCCTGCCGCTGGAGGCGTCGCTGTTCGTCCTCGCGGCGTGGCGGATCGGCCGGGACCGGCGCCGCTGGGCCGGGTTCCTGGTGCCGCTGGGGGTGCTGACCGCGGGCCTGTTCACGTACCTGTGGACCGTGTGGCACAGCCTCAACCCGTCGGTCAACCAGGCCGGCGACAAGCACCTGCTGTTCGGGGCCAACCCGGTCAAGAGCCTCGTCGGGGTGCTGCTCGACCAGGAGCACGGGGTGTTGTTCTCGTACCCCGTGTTCCTGCTCGTCCTGCCCGGACTGCTGCTGGCCGGTCGGCGCCGGCCGCAGCTCATGATGCTCGCCGCGGTCGGCCCGTACTGCGCGATCCTGCTCACCTCGCCCGGCTGGTGGGGCGGCTGGGCGCCACCGGCGCGGCTGTGGGCGGCGGTGCTGCCGGCCTTCGCGTACCCGATCGGCTACGCCCTGCACCGCGCCCGCAACGCGTTCGTGACCGCGTTGGCCGTCCTGTGCATCGCGGCCACGGTCGGGCTGGAGACCCTGAGCCGGTTCAGCCCGAGCAACGGGTTCTCCGCCGACTACGGGTACCTGGTGCCGCTGCGCGTCCTCGAGGGCCTCGCCGGCCTGCGGATCACCGGCTACCTGCCGGCGTGGTACACCCGCGCCGACGCGCCCTGGCTGTTCCTCTGGTGGGGCCTGGCGGCCGTCGCGGTAGCGCTGCTGGTACTGCTGCCGACCCGGGCCAGACCCGCAACCGGAAACCCTCCGACGGCGGGCGGCCGTGAGCGCCAGGCGTTCGAGCGGGTCCCCGACCACGGTGGCGAACTCGAACCCGTGGCCGGCGAAGACCAGCGGCCCGGCCCGGTCAGGGACGAGGTCCGCGCTGTCGCCCCGCCGTGGCCATGATCGATGGCGAGTTCCGGCTGTCATAGCGACCAGAAGTCGCAATC
>NZ_JBEXCY010000078.1:0-48337 GCF_040605515.1 Dactylosporangium sp. NPDC005572
CGCAGCAGCCGCCGCAGCGCCCCGGCCGCAGCGCGGTCACCGCCGGCGGCCGCGACCAGCAACGCGGTCCAGCCGGGTCCGGTGAGGGTGCCGGGCACCGCGGCCGCGCGCAGGTGGGCGCCGAGCCGGTTCAGTTGAGGTCACCCTCCCAGCGCTCGGTGTCCAGCTCCAGGCCGGGCACGCCGCCCGCCGGGGCCTGCGGGTCGGCGGAGGCGGAGGCGGGCTGGGCGCGGCCCTGGCGCATCCAGGCCCGCAGGTGCTCGATCTCCTCACGCTGGGAGCGGCTCAGCGGGACGCTGTGCAGCAGGGCGTCGGTGACGTCGGCGGTGCGCACGTCGCGGTCCTCGGCGAAGGCGTGGTACATCGCGTCGATGACGGCCTGCTCGAGCTCGGCGCCGACGAAGCCGTCGGAGATCTGGGCCAGGTGGTGCACGTCGAACGCCTCCGGGTCGCGGCGACGCTTGCGCAGGTGCACGGTGATGATCTCGCGGCGCTCCCGCTCCGTCGGCAGGTCGAGGAAGAACACCTCGTCGAAGCGGCCGCGGCGCAGCGTCTCGGGCGGCAGCGCGGTCACGTCGTTGGCGGTGGCGACCACGAACACCGGTGCGGTCTTCTCCTGCATCCAGGTCAGCACGGTGCCGAACACCCGCTGCGAGGTGCCGCCGTCGTGGCCGCCGGCGGCGAGCGCCTTCTCGATCTCGTCGACCCACAGCACGCAGGGGGCGATCGTCTCGGCGAGGGTCAGGGCCAGCCGCACCCGCTCCTCCGACTCGCCCACGAGCGGGCCGAACAGCGCGCCGACATCGAGGCGCAGCAGCGGCAGCCGCCACAGGCCGCCGATCATCTTGGCGGTGAGGCTCTTGCCGGTGCCCGGGATGCCGATGAGCGCGAGGCCCTTCGGCGCCGGCAGGCCGTACCGCTCGGCCTCCTCGCCGAAGGCCCGCTCCCGCAGGTTCAGCCAGCGCTTGAGGGCGTCGAGGCCGCCCACGTCGGCGCTCGTCTCCTCCGCCGGGTGGAACTCCAGCGCCCCGCTCTCCCGCACGACGGCCTGCTTCTCCAGCAGTACCGTGTCGATCCCCCGGTCGTCGAGCGTGCCCTCACGGACGATCGCCTTGGCGAACGCCCGCTTGGCCTGGGCCACGGTGAGGCCGAGGGCGGCCTGGGCGAGCCGGGCCCGGCCCGGGCCGGTGAGCGCCGAGCGCACCCCGGCGGTGCCGTCGACGAGCGCGTCGAGCTCGCGGCGCAGCTGCTCGGCGGTCGGCAGCGGCAGGTCGACCAGGACGGCGTCGTTGCGCAGCTCCACCGGTACCGTGCGGACCGGGGACAGCACGACGAGCGACGCGCCGGTGTAGACGAGCTGCTGGGCCAGGTTCTTGAGCTTGCGCCGGATCCGCGGGTCGCGGCCCCAGAACTCGTGGAAGTCCTTGAGGACGTACAGGTCGCGCCGCTCGGGGTGCTTGGTCGCCAGCTCGCGGATCTTGTCGAGGGCGGTGCCCGGGTCGCCGGTGTCGGGCAGCGGGCGCTTCGCCGCCGACGAGAAGTGGTCGGCGAGGTCCCAGGTGACCAGGTCGGCGGTCGCGTCCCGGTCGCGGCGGACCTCGTCGAGGATGTCGACGGCCCGCTGCTCCTCGATGGTGACCACGACGATGAGCGCCACCCGCGCCCGCAGGTACAGCCGGATCTCCTCGGCGACCGTCCCGCTGCCGGTCATGCGCCCACCATCCCCGTCGTGGTCACGGTGCCGTCGGCGGCGATCAGCACCTCCAGGTCGGGCAGCGCGTCGAGGTCGGCCGCCCGGTAGCGGCCGGTGCGCCACCAGTACTGCTTGTTCGCCGAGCCGCGCAGCCCGGCGCCGAGGTGCCGGCGCCGCTGGTAGCGGCCGGCGACGACGAGGTCGGCGTGCGCCACCGCGGCCGCGCGGGCCGGGTCGCGCTCGATCTCGGCGCGGGAGAAGCCGGTGAGGACGATGAGGCCGAGCCCGGTGGGCCGCAGCGCGGCACCGAACGCCGCGACGGCCCCGGGCTGTTCGAGGGGCTCGCCGCCGGTGAGGGTGACGCCCTCGACGCCGTCCCGGGTCGCCGTCCTGATCAGCTCGGCGATGTCCCACCGCTCGCCCCCGGCGGGCGCGTGGGTGCCCGGGTTGAAGCACCCCGGGCAGGCGAGCGAGCAGCCCTGGACCCACACGACGAGGCGCTCCCCCGGCCCGTTGGCCCGGCTGCGCCGCAGCACGCCGTGCAGGATCAGCTCCACTGCCGCCGAACCTCGCCAGTCTCGAAGCCGGTCTCGACGGCCACGTAGGCGTCGGCGGTCAGCTCCTGCGCCTCGACGTCCCCGCCGAGCAGCATGACGAGCTGCTCGGTGTCGTCGACGCAGGACATCCCGTCGACCCCATGGACGTGCATCGAGACCTTCCCGTCGGGCCCGATGACGACATCGACGATCTCATCTGCCACGCAGCCATCGTGCCACAGCGCGTCGAGCCCGGGCGGGGGTCGTCAGCGGCGGCGGGGCGGTCCGGAGGCGGCCGGCGCGGCCAGGTGGGCGGCGAACCAGTCACCCGCGAGCGCGGCCACCACGTCGAGCGCGCCCGCCTCCTCGAAGAGGTGCCCGGCGCCGGCGACGGTGCGCAGCTCGGTCCGGCAGCCGAGGGCGGCGCGGGCCTGCTCGTTGAGGTCGAGGACCTGCAGGTCGAGCCCGCCGACGAGCAGCAGGGTCGGCGCGGTGACGTCCGGCAGCGCGGCGGCGGCCAGGTCGGGGCGCCCGCCGCGGGACACGACCGCCCGCACGGCGCCGGGTCGGGCCGCGGCGGTGAACAGGGCGGCGGCCGCGCCGGTGCTGGCGCCGAACAGCCCGAGCGGCAGCCCGGCGGTCTCCGGGCGGGACCCGGCCAGGTCGGTGATGGCGGTGAGCCGGTCGGCCAGCCGCGCGATGTCGAAGGTCACGCCGCCCTGCCGCTCCTCCTCGGGGGTGAGCAGATCGGCGAGGAGCGTCCCGAGGCCGCGGCGGCGCAGCGCGGCGGCGACCGAGCGGTTGCGCGGGCTGTGCCGGGAGCTGCCGCTGCCGTGGGCGAACAGCACCAGCCCACGGGCCTCGGCGGGCACGCTGAGGTCCCCGGCGAGGTCGACCCCGGCGGCCGGCAGCTGCCACGTCGTCGTGATCGGTGACGTAGGGTGCATGCGGTCTACGTACCCGGTCGCGCGGATTCCACGCCCCCGGGAGCCCCCGGGATCGGGGCCTCCCGGGTGAGATGTGCGCCGCCGGTACCGGGGGGGCTCCATCGGGGGCTACATGACGAGCGTGCCGTCCACGGCGCGGGGCCAGGTCTGGTAGCCGTGGGAGAACAGGCGCTCGCCCACCCAGCCGGCGTCGTTGCGGACCTCGTGGCGCGGGGTGTACTGGACGAAGTTCGCCGCGTCGTCGATGCTGCCCGAGCCGTCGTAGCGGGCCACCGCCGGGTACGGGAACACCGGGCGGGTGCGGGTGGCGTTCGCCGCGATGATCCGGCCGGGGGCGGTGCCGCGTTCGACCCACGACATCAGCGGGGTGAGGACGTCGAAGGTGTTCGGGCCGGCGCCGCCGCCGCAGTGGGCCATGCCGGGGAACAGGTACAGGCGGGCGAAGCGGTCGACGCTGCGCTCTCCCATCGTGCGGCGCACGGTGTCCCAGTACACCAGCGTGTTCTGGGCCGAGATGTGCTGGTCGTTCCAGCCGTGCCAGAGCACGAGCTTGCCGCCGCCGCGCTGGAAGGCGCCGAGGTCGGGGTCCAGCGCGGCCATGTACGTCGAGGACGGCAGGACGGTCCGCCAGAACGACTCGACCGTGAACCGCAGGTCGGTCAGCTGGTAGGCGGGGTTCGGGTGGTTCGGGTCGGCGAGGTAGCGCAGGAACGACAGCGCGAAGTTCTCGCTGGCGACCGTCTGGCCCTGGGCGGCCGGGACGAACAGGGTCCACTCCAGCTCGGAGCCCCACGGGTGGGCGACAGCCGGCTCGAGGCGGTTGCCGCGGGCGTCGGTGGCGCCGTCGTGCAGCTTGCGCACCACGGTGGCCTCGGCCGGGGTCAGGCACGTCGCCGGGTCCTGGGCCGCCGCGCAGTGCAGGCTCGCCGGGTCGAAGCGGCACAGCCGCGGGTCGTCGATCAGCCCGTCGGTGAGCCCGTCGATGCCGTCGCAGGCCCGCAGCACCGCGTCGTGCACGAGCGGGAGCCGGCCGGACAGCAGGATGAAGGCGCCGTTCGCGTCCTTGTTCGCCAGGACGTTCCAGGCGTGGTGGAAGGTGTTCTGTACCGCCATGTTGTTCGCCGGCGCCCCGGCGGCGATGCCGTCGAAGTCGTCCGGGTAGCGCTGGGCCTCCATCAGCGCCTCGCGGCCGCCGTCGGAGCAGCCGGTGAAGTACGAGTAGGCCGGTGCGCGGTGGTAGAAGGCCTTGATGATCGCCTTGGCGGCGACGGCGGTCTCGTGGACGCCGCGGTAGGAGAAGTCGAGCTGGGCCTGCGGGTTGCCCGCCGCCCACGAGCCGTCGTTCCGGCCCTGGTGGCCCATGTCGGTGGTGGCGCTGGCCACGGTGCCGTCGGCGATGACCGGGCAGCCGGCGGACTGGCCGTAGTTGATGTTCGCGCTGCCGCACAGGCCGCCGCAGCCGGTCTGCACGTACCGCTGGGTCCAGCCGTTGACGGGCAGCCGGACCACGACGGTGTTCGCGGGGGCGATGGTGCCGCGGACCTCGCAGTAGGGGGCGGGGGTGTTGGCGGTGACGACGGTGGCGGAGGTGATGGTGACGCCCTTGACCGTCAGGCCGGTGACGTCGGCGCACGGCATGGCGGGCTGGACGGCGGGGAGATTGGCGAGGCCACCCGGGGCGCGGCCGGCCTGGGCGCCGGCGGGGGTGGCGGTCGCGGTCAGGAGCAGGGCGGCGGCGGCCACCAGGATGGTACGGAAGGGTCTGTGCACGGTGCGTCTCCTTCGAAACAAGAACGAACGGGACGTGGTGCGGGGTCAGGCCGCGGCGGTCTCCCGGCGCAGCAGGGCGGTGTCGAGGCGGGGGTAGACGCGCCGGGCGTTGGCCTCGTAGACCTTGTGCCGGTCGGCCGGGGTCAGGCCCAGCGCGTCGACGTAGCGGCGGGTGTCGTCGAAGTGGTGGCCGGTGCGCGGGTCGATGCCGCGCACCGCGCCGACCATCTCCGAGCCGAACAGGATGTTGTCGACGTCGATGACGTCGAACAGCAGGTCGATGCCGGGCTGGTGGTAGACGCACGTGTCGAAGAAGACGTTCGGCATCACCGCCTCGGCCAGCGGCGGCCGGCCGAGCATGTCGGTGAGCCCGCGGAAACGGCCCCAGTGGTACGGCACGGCGCCGCCGCCGTGCGGGATGACGAACCGCAGGCCCGGGAAGTCGCGGAACAGGTCGGCCTGGAGCAGCTGCATGAAGGCGGTCGTGTCGGCGTTGAGGTAGTGCGAGCCGGTGGCGTGGAAGCTGGGGTTGGTGACGGCGGAGACGTGCACCATGGCCGGCACGTCGAGCTCGACCATGGCCTCGTACAGCGGGTACCAGCCGCGGTCGGTGAGCGGCGGCGAGGTCCAGTGCCCGCCGCTCGGGTCGGGGTTGAGGTTGCAGCCGACGAACCCGAGCTCCTCGACGCAGCGGCGCAGCTCGGCGACCGAGCGGGCGATCGGCACGCCGGGCGACTGGGGCAGCTGGCACACGCCGGCGAAGTGCCGGGGGTACAGCGACACCACCCGGGCGACGAGGTCGTTGCAGGCGCGGGTCCACGCGGCGCTGACCGCCTCGTCGCCGACGTGGTGGCCCATCGCGGACGCGCGGGGCGAGAAGACGGTGAGGTCGACGCCGCGCTCCCGCATGAGCCGCAGCTGGCTGTCCTCGACCGAGGCGCGCAGGTCGCCGTCGGAGATGCCGGGGTACGGCGGGGCCGCCCGCCCGGCCCGGAACGCGGCCTCCTGCGCCTCCCGCCAGGCGGTGTGGGCCGCGGGCGCCGTGGTGTAGTGCCCGTGGCAGTCGATGATCATTGAGGTTCCCCCAGCACCGGAGTGCCGTGCGTGTGGAACGTCTCGATCGTCTTGAGGCCCCACGCCTGGCCCTTCGCGCGCTCCTCGCGGGTCCAGCTGATGGTCTTCCAGTCGGGGGCGAGGATCAGCCGGGCGCCGGCGTTGCACAGCTCGATGCGGTTGCCGCCGGGCTCCCACACATAGAGGAAGAACGTCTGCTGGATGGCGTGCTTGTGCGGGCCGGTCTCGATGTGCACGCCGGCGTCGAGGCACACGTCGGCGGCGCGCAGGATCTCCTCGCGGGTGTCGGTGGCGAACGCGACATGGTGCAGCCGGCCGCGGGTGCCGGTCCGGTCCTCGGTGTAGACGAGGTCGTAGGACTTGTTGCCGAGCGAGTACCAGATCGCCTGCGGGCTGCCGTCGTCCTTGACGATCTGCTCGGTGCAGCGGGCACCGAGCACGTCGCGCAGGAACGCCGACGTCGCCGGCACGTCGGCGGTGAGGTAGTTGACGTGGTCGAGGCGGCGCAGGTTGGCGCCGCGGCCGGGGTAGGCGGCGGCCTGGTTCTTCAGCGCCGGGCGGTCGGCGGCGTCCGCCCGGTACCACTCGACGTCCCAGTACAGGCCGAGCTCGTGGCCGTCGGGGTCGGCGAACAGGTGCACCTCGCCGAGATTGTGCACGTCGGTGGCCACGCCGGTGACGGCGACCTCGGCGGTGAGCCGGGCGAGCGCCCCGGGACCCGCGGCCCGCAGGTAGGTGCGCCCGATGCCGGCCCGGTCGCGCTGGATCAGCCGGACCGTCCACGACTGGTAGTCGTCCCAGGTGTGCAGGTACACGGACGTGTCGTCGCGGTGGACCTCGCGCAGGCCCATCAGGCGCACGAAGAAGTCCGTCGACGCCTCCAGGACCGGGGTGTACAGCTCGATCGGCCCCACGTGGGCGATGTCGCGGCGCCCGTCGGGGTCGTGCGTCAGCTGGGGCGGTGGGTTCATCCGGTTGCCTCTCCGATGCTTGCGGGCCGTGCATTTGCGGGCCGGGTGCTTGCGGGCCGTGGCCAGACGAGGCCGTCGGTCAGCTTGCGGGCGGTGCGCACGACGGTGGTGCGGCGCACCCGCGTCGCCGCGCCGTCGGGGTCGAGGTCGACGGCCACGTCGAAGGTGCCGGTCGGGTGCTCCACGCGGACGAGGGTGTCGGCGGAGCCCGGTGCGACGGTGCCCGGGGTGCGCACGGCCACGGCCACGGACACGGCGCCGAGCACGCCGATCGCGGCGTGGACGCGGTGCGGGATGAAGGTCCGGGTGGTCACGGTGCCGCCGTGCCGCGGCGCGGCGACGATGGTCATCTTCGGTACCGTCAGCTCCCGGACGTCACCGAGGCCCATGGCGGCGCCGGCCGCGAGGCGCACCGACTCCACCCGCTCACGCAGCGCGTCGTCGCCCTCCAGCACCGCCGGGTCCTCGTCGCCGGCGATCCCGAGGTCGCCGGCGCGCAGCAGCACCACCGGCATGCCGGCGTCGACGCAGGTGACCTCCAGGCCGGTGAACGCGTCGACGACCCGGCCGGTGGGGAACACCGGGTTCGCGCCGCCGGGGAACGCCAGGTGGATCGGGGCGGCCGGGAACGGGGTGCCGGCCATGACGGTGCCGCCGTCGTAGCGGACCCGGCCGCCGGGGGTCTGCACCGTGGCCTCGACGAGGCTGACGGCCGGGTTGACGATGCGGATGCGCACGGTGGTGGTGTCGCCGGCGGCGGGGACCAGGCCGCGCTCGATCGCGAACGGCCCGACGCCCGCGAGGAGGTTGCCGCAGGTCTGGGCGTCGGTGACGACCGGCCGGTCGGGCACGACCTGCAGGAACAGGTAGTCGACGTCGGCGTCCGGGTCGCCGGACCGGGAGACGACGGCGACCTTGCTGGTCAGCGGGTGGCCGCCGCCGAGGCCGTCGACCTGCCGCGCGTCGGGCGAGCCCATGATGCGCAGCAGCAGGTCGTCGCGCTCGGCCGGGTCGGCCGGCAGGTCGTCGCGCAGGAAGTAGGCGCCCTTGGAGCTGCCGCCGCGCAGCTGCATGCACGGGATGCCGTCGGTCATGCGGCGTCCTCCGGGAGCCGGTCGACGTACTGGACGCCGAGTTCGGCAAGGAGGGGACGCAGGTTGTACAGGTCGACGCCGAGGGTGCCGGCGGCGAGCTGCTCGCGCTTGCCGGCCTCGGCGGCGAGGCGCTGCGCGGCCGCGCCGGCGACGGCCCGGCCGCGGGCGGCGGGCAGGGCGAGCACGCCGTCCTCGTCGGCGACGACGATGTCCCCGGGGCGGACCAGCCGGCCGGCCGCGACGACCGGCACGTTCACCGAGCCGGGGCTGGCCTTCACGGTGCCCTGGGCGTGCACGGCGCGGGACCAGACCGGGAAGCCCATCTCCCGCAGCGTCGCGATGTCCCGCACGCCGGCGTCGATGACCAGGCCGAGCACGCCGCGGGCGCGCAGCGAGGTGGCGAGCAGGTCGCCGAACATGCCGTCGGTGGACGGCGAGGTGGTGGTCACGACCAGCACGTCGCCGGGGCGGCAGACCTCGACGGCGGCGTGGATCATGAGGTTGTCGCCGGGGTGGCAGGAGACGGTGACGGCCGAGCCGGCGATCGCCGGGCCGGCCTGGCGGGCCTGGATCGCGGGGCCGAGCAGGCCGGCCCGGCCGGCCGCCTCGTGGGCGGTGGCGACGCCCGCCTCGCGCAGCGCGGCGATGATCTCCGGTTCGGCACGGTCGACGGAGCGGACCACGTAGTGCGTTGCCATGTTCAGACCCTCGAACAGCGCGCCCAGATTGTCAACAACTTCGCCAGCACGAGGTTCACACCGGGTTGAACAGCAGGCAAGGTTGACTTCACAATTGTTGACGATATGTGTAACGTCCGCCTCGTCGGCTCCGCGAGCGCCCCGCCGGGTGCTCGCCGTCCACCAGGAGGACCCATGCCCCGACCCCACACCCCCACCGGCCCGGTCCAGATGCGTCGTCGCTCCGTCCTTGCCCTCGGCGCCTTCGCCACCCTCGTCGCCGCCGCCGGCTGCGGCGACGACAGCCCGGGCACCGCCCCGACCTCGTCGGGCGGCGTCACCAAGGTCAAGATCGGCGTCATCCCGATCGTCGACGTCGCGCCCATCTACCTCGGCGTGAAGCAGGGCTTCTTCACCGCCGCGGGGCTCGACGTGACCCTGGAGACCGCCCAGGGCGGCGCGGCGATCGTGCCGGCCGTCGTCAGCGGGCAGTACCAGTTCGGGTTCAGCAACACCACGTCGCTGCTGCTGGCCAACTCGCAGGGCCTGCCGCTCAAGGTGGCCGCCGCCGGCGTCTCCTCCACCGGCAAGGAGGGCGAGGACTTCGGCGCCGTCGTCGTCAAGGCCGACAGCCCGATCAGGACCGCCAAGGACCTCGCCGGCAAGCGCATCGCCGTGAACACCCTGAAGAACATCAACACCACGACGATCAACAACGTGGTGAAGAAGGCCGGCGGCGACCCGTCGACGATCAGCTTCGTCGAGCTGGCCTTCCCGGACATCGCCGCGGCCGTGAGCAAGGGCGACGTCGACGCCGGGCAGGTCGTCGAGCCGTTCCTGACCATCGCCACCGGCCAGGGCTTCCGCCAGGTGGTCTCCAACTACGCCGGCACCGACCCCGACCTCACCGTCGGCATGTACTTCACGTCGCAGCAGTTCGCCCAGCAGAACGCCAAGCTGGTCGCCGGCTTCACGGCCGCCATGAAACAGTCGATGGAGTACGCCGCCGCGCACCCCGACGAGGTCCGCTCGATCCTCAGCAGCTACACGAAGATCGACCCAGCTGTGATGGCCAAGCTGGTGCTGCCCAAGTGGCCCGCCGCCGTCGACCGGGACTCGGTGCAGCTGCTGGCCGACCTGGCCAAGACCGACGGCCTGATCACCAAGCCGCTGACCCTGGACGCCCTCCTGCCGTGACGACCGCCGCACAAGCAACCGGCCGGTCTCTTGCCGAGCGGTGGCGCCAGCCACTGCTCGGCCTCGCGGGCCTCGCCTTCGTGGTGGCCCTCGTCGAGATCCTGCCCCGCTCCGGCGTCGTCGACCGCCGGTTCCTGCCGCCGTTCAGCACCATCGCCGCGAGCCTGGGCGGCGAGGTGAGCGACGGCGGCTTCTGGACCGCGCTCGGCCAGACGCTGCGCGGCTGGGCGCTCGGCCTGGCGCTCGCCATGCTCGCCGGCGTCGTCCTCGGCGTCGTGATCGGCAGCGTCCCGCTGCTGCGCGCCGTGACCGCCTCCACGATCGAGTTCCTGCGCCCGATCCCGTCGGTCGCGCTGATCCCGCTCGTGGTGCTCATCTACGGCAGCCGGCTGCAGTCGGCGCTCGTCCTGGTCGTGTACGCCGCCTTCTGGCAGGTGCTCGTCCAGGTGCTCTACGGTGTCGCCGACGTCGACCCGGTCGTGCGCGACACCGCGCGCTCGTACCGCTTCTCGCGCTGGGCGATCGTGCGCACCGTCGTGTGGCCGACCGCCCTGCCCTACGTCGTCACCGGCTTCCGCCTCGCCGCGGCCGTCGCGCTGATCCTCGAGATCACCGCCGAGCTCATCATCGGGGTGCCCGGCCTGGGCCGCTCGATCGGCGTCGCGCAGAGCTCCGGCGCCGTCGCCGAGACCTACGCGCTCGTGATCGTCGTCGGGCTGATCGGCGTGCTGGTGAACGCGTCGGCGCGGGCCGTCGAGCGGCGGGTGCTGCGCTGGCACACCTCGGTACGGGGGGACCTGTGAAGGCACGCGAACTGCCGCGGCGCGTCGCGCTCGCCGCCGGCCTGCCGGCCGTGCTCGTCGGGGTCTGGTGGCTCGTCTCGGCGGACAGCACCAGCTTCTTCTGGCCGCCGCTGGAGACCATCGTGCGGGCCTTCCCGCAGACCTGGACACTCGACCCGATCCTGCACGACGTGCTGCCCAGCCTGGCCCGGCTCGGCGTCGGCTACCTCATCGCCGTCGTCGCCGGCGTGGCCGCCGGCACCGCGATCGGCTCGTCGCGCACGCTGCGCGCGCTGTGCGAGCCGACGCTGGAGTTCTTCCGGGCCATCCCGCCGCCGGTGCTCATCCCGGTCATCGCGCTCTTCGCGGGGTACACCGGCTGGACCGCGAAGCTGGTCACGATCGCGCTGGGCTGCCTGTGGCCGATCCTGCTCAACACCGTCGAGGGGGTCCGCTCCGCCGACGAGGTCCTGCGCGACACCGCCCGCTCGTACCGGCTGGGCCGGCTCACCACGCTCCAGCACGTGATCCTGCGCGCGGCCAGC
Source organism: Dactylosporangium sp. NPDC005572 (assembly GCF_040605515.1). Classification (NCBI taxonomy): domain Bacteria; kingdom Bacillati; phylum Actinomycetota; class Actinomycetes; order Micromonosporales; family Micromonosporaceae; genus Dactylosporangium; species Dactylosporangium sp. NPDC005572. The sequence continues at coordinate 11,287 of NZ_JBEXCY010000078.1, forward strand.
CCGCGCATCGTCACCGGCGCCCGCCAGTCGTTGTCCATCGGGGTCATCCTCATGGTCATCAGCGAGCTGTTCGGCGCCAACCGCGGCCTCGGCGCGGCGATCGTGCAGTTCCAGCGCGGCTTCGCCATCCCGCAGATGTGGACCGGCATCATCCTGCTCGGCCTCATCGGCGTCGCGCTCTCCGCGCTGTTCCGCCTCGTCGAACACCGAACCCTGGCCTGGTACCGCGGGCTGCGCCAGGCCGAACGGGAAGGCTGACCATGCAACGTCCCACGCCCGGAGCCGCCATCGCGCTCGACGTCGACGGCCTGGCCAAGACCTACACCGGCCACGGCCGCAGCGTCGAGGCCGTGCGCGACCTGACCTTCCAGATCGGCAAGGGCGAGCTCGTGTGCATCGTCGGGCCGTCCGGCGCCGGCAAGACCACGCTGCTGCGCTGCATCGCCGGCCTGCTCGACGTCTCCGGCGGCCGGATCAGCCTCGACGGGACCGCCGTCACCGGGCCGCCGCCCGGGATGGCGGTGGTGTTCCAGGAGTACGGCCGCAGCCTCTTCCCCTGGCTGACCGTGCGCCGCAACGTCGAGCTGCCGCTCAGGGAGAAGGGCCTGGGCCGGGCCGAGCGGGCCGCGAAGGTCGACGCCGCGCTCGCCGCCGTGGGCCTGCTCGAGAACGCCGACGCCCACCCGTGGCAGCTCTCCGGCGGCATGCAGCAGCGCGTCGCGATCGCCCGGGCGGTGGCCTACGAGCCGAGCGTGCTGCTCATGGACGAGCCGTTCGCCGCCGTCGACGCGCAGACCCGGGCCGACCTCGAGGACCTGGTCCGCCAGCTGTGGCACCAGCTCGGCGTCACCGTCCTGTTCGTCACGCACGACATCGACGAGTCGGTGTACCTGGGCCAGCGGGTCCTGGTGCTGTCGAACCGGCCGACGGTCATCCTCGAGGACGTCCGCGTCGACCTGCCCGACGAGCGCGACCAGCTGCAGACCCGCTCCTCGCAGCAGTTCGCCGACCTGCGGACCCGGGTCTACGAGCTGGTCCAGCTGGCCAAGAAGGGCCACCGGCCGGCATGACCGACGTGCTCGGGGAGCTGCGCACCGCCCTCACCCGGCTGGCGAGCGAGGGCGCCCACCTCGACAGCGTCCTGCGGATGCTGCCCGGCCTCGCGGCGGCACTACCCGGGTGACCGCCCGGCGGCCGGGTGTCGCGACCGCCGGCCGGGGTATCGCGATCCGCTGTGCGCAGGGTGGCGACCGTGTGGCGGTTCCTCGTCGGGCCCTCCCTGCGGGCGCGCCAGGCGGCCAAGGAGCGCATCACACCCATCGAGGGGCTGCCCGCGCTGTCCCTCGACGCCCTGACGTCGGTGGCGTACGGCCCGGAGGCGATCCTGGTCGTGCTCGCCGCCGCCGGCGCCGTGGCGCTGCCGCTGGTCCTGCCGATCACGGTCGCGATCGTCGTCCTGCTGGCGATCCTGGTGTTCTCCTACCGCCAGGTCATCGACGCGTACCCGGAGGGCGGGGGCACCTACGCGGTGTGCCGGGCGAACTTCGCCCCGCGGGTGAGCCTGCTGGCCGCCGCGGCGCTCATCGTCGACTACGCGCTGACCGTCGCGGTGTCCATCGCCGCCGGGGTGGCCGCGCTGACGTCGGCGTTCCCAGGCCTGGGGCCGGCCACCGTGCCCCTCTGCCTCGGCATCCTCGCGCTGATCACGCTGCTCAACCTGCGCGGCCTGGGCGACACCGCCCGGGCGTTCCTGCTGCCCACGATGCTGTTCATCGTCGGCGTGCTGGCCGTGATCGGCATCGGCCTCGTCCACCCGTTGGCGCTGCCCGCACCGGCGCCCGCCCGCGCGCCGCCCGGCGAGGGCCTCGAGGCCGTCGGGGTGCTGCTCGTCCTCAAGGCGTTCTCAGCCGGGTGCAGCGCCCTGACCGGGGTGGAGGCGATCGCCAACGGGGTGCCGCTGTTCAAGCCGCCCCGGGTCGCCCGGGCGAAGCGGACCGAGCTGATGCTCGGCGGGATCCTCGCCACGATGCTGCTGGGCCTGGCCGTGCTCGCGCACCGGTGGCGGATCGGCCCGCAGCCCGACCAGACCGTGCTGAGCCAGATCATCGCCGGCGCGGTCGGCCGGAACTGGGCGTACTACGCGATGTCGCTCACCATCACCGCGGTGCTGATGCTGGCCGCCAACACCTCGTTCGGGGGGCTGCCGGTGCTGGCCAGCCTGCTCGCCCGGGACCACTACCTGCCGCACCTGTTCGCGCTGCGCGACGAGCGGCAGGTGTTCGCCGTGGGGATCTGGGCCCTCGCGGTGCTGGCCGGGGTGCTGCTCGTCGCGGTCCGCGGGCAGACGCTCGCGCTGATCCCGCTGTACGCGATCGGCGTCTTCACCGCCTTCACGCTCGCGCAGGCCGGGCTGGTGCGGCACTGGCTGCAGACCCGGCCGCGGCGCTGGCCGTACCGGGTGGCGGTCAACGGGGCCGGCGCCGTCACGACGGCGGTCGCCACGGTGATCTTCCTGGTCACGAAGTTCACCGAAGGCGCCTGGGTGGTGGTGCTGGTCGTGCCGGCGCTGATCCTGCTGTTCGTGCGGATCCACGTGTACTACGGGCGCGCCCGGCAGCTGCTCGGCGTCGGCGAGATCCCGGACAAGCCGCGGGCCCGCCCGTCGGTGGTCGTCGTGCCGGTGGCCGGGGTGTCCCGGCTGGCCCGGCACGCCCTCGCCGAGGCGCTGTCGATCAGCCGGCGGGTGGTGGCGCTCCACGTCGTGACCGGCTCCACGGGCGCCGACGCCGCCGCGGACCGGGACCTGCACGAGCAGTGGGACCGGTGGGACCCGGGCGTGCCGCTGCGGATCCTGCACACTGAGTACGCCTCGGTCACCCACCCGATCACCCGGTTCATCGACGAGCTGGACCGGCACCGGGACGAGCAGGTCGTCGTGCTCATCCCGGTGGCGCTGCCGGACCGGCTGCGGTACCGGATCCTCCACAACCACCTCGAGGTGGCCCTCGGCGCCGCGCTGCGGACCCGCCCCGACGTCGTCGTGGCCACGGTGCCGATGCCGCTGCGCCCCTGAGCTACCTGCCGGTCAGGCCGAGCTGGTCCAGCCAGTGGCGGGTGTCGCCGAGCACCACGCGCGGCGCCGTGCGCAGGTCGGCCAGGGTGCGGCAGCCGCTGAGGAAGAGCGCGGCGCGCAGCGCCGCCTCGAACGTGTCGATCCACTCGACGACCGCGTCCTCGCTCTGCATCGCGCACTCCAGCAGCGGGCGGCCGACCGACACGGCCGTGGCGCCCAGGGCGATCGCCTTGGCGGCCTCGACGCCGCTGCGGATGCCGCCGGTGGCGACCACCGGCAGGACGCCCGCGCACCAGGCGACGCTCACCGGGGTCGGGATGCCCCAGCCGGCCAGGGCGCGGCCGATGCCGCGCCGGGTGGCGTGGGCGTGCTCCTGCGCCCGCTGGGCCTCGATCGCCCGGAACGAGGTGCCGCCCCGCCCGCCGACGTCCAGGGCGGCGGCCCCGCACCGGGCGAGGGTCTCGGCGACCGGGCCGGACACGCCGCCGCCGGTCTCCTTCACCAGGACGGGCACGTCGAGGTCCTGGCACAGCGCGGCGATCGCGGCGGTGAGGCCGTCGGCGTTGGTCTGTCCCTCGGGCTGGACGCTCTCCTCGATGAAGTTGAGGTGCAGGGCCAGGGCGTCGGCGCCGATCATGTCGACGGCGCGGCGGAGGTCGGCGGCGCTCAGCGCCCGCTCGGTGCGCTGGTCGAGCAGCTGGGCCGCGCCGACGTTGCCGATGAGCAGGGTGCTCGGCGCGTTGTGGCGGGCGACGGCGTACGTGCCGGCCAGGGACGGGTCGCGCAGCGCGGCCCGCTGGCTGCCGACGCCCATGGCCACGCCGGTGCGCTCGGCGGCGCGGGCGAGCCGCGCGTTGAGCTCGGCGGCGGCCGGGTGGCCGCCGGTCATGCCGGCGATGACGAGCGGGATCGGCAGCCGCCGGCCGAGCAGCCGGGTCGAGACGTCGACCCCGTCGGGCGTGCCGGACGGCAGGGCGTGGTGGACGAGGTGGACGTCGGGCCAGCCGGGGCCGCCGTCCTGGCCGTCGCCGAGCGCGACGGCCAGGGTGAGGTGCTGCTCCTTGCGTTCGGAGATGGTCGCCACGGGCTCAGTCCATGATCCAGCTCCAGGTCTCGCGCGTCTGCAGCTTGACCTCGAGCGACGGGCCGATGGCGGGCGGGAACTGGTCGCGCCAGGCCCAGGGGCGGGTGGCGTCGATGATGAGCCGGCTGTTGGTGCCCTTCTCGTCCGGGTGGATGGCCGGGTCGAGCGGGCCGGACAGGGCGCCGCGGATGATGTCCATGTCGCGGACCGGGTCGGCGCGGGTGCACACGGCCCAGATCACCTCGTGCAGGTCGGTGATGTCCACGTCGTCGTCGACGACGACCACGATGCGGCCGAGGTACGCGCCCTGGCGGCACTGGGTGGCGATGAGGCCGGCCTGCCGGGCGTGGCCGGCGTAGCGCTGCTTGATGGAGACCACGTTGAACAGCCGGCACCCGCCGACGCTGTGGGTCCAGGCGTTGACGACGTCGGGCACCCCGGCGGCCCGCAGCTCGCGCCGCAGGTTGCCGCTCCTGAGGTACTGCTGGAACCGCTGCGCCTCGTAGGGCGGCTTCTCCGGCGGGCAGCCCAGGATGATCGGGTCGTTGCGGTGGTAGACCGCCTTGACCTCCAGCACCGGCTCGTGCCGGGACGCGGAGGCGTAGTAGCCGGTCCACTCGCCGAACGGGCCCTCCAGCTCGGTGACGTCGTGGTGCAGGAAGCCCTCGATCGCGATCTCGGCGTCGGCCGGGATCGGCAGCCCGGTGAACTCGCCCTCCACGCAGCGGATGCCGTGGCCGAGCAGGCCGCCGACCCACTCCAGCTCCGACACGCCGTTGGGGATCTCCAGGCCGCTGGCGACGAACTGCAGCGGCGAGAGCCCGGCGAGCACGACGACGGGCATCGGCTCGCCCTTGGCGAAGTACTTGTCGCGGTGGATCCGGCCGTGCTTGCCGGGCGAGATGTACAGGCCGGTCCGGTTGCGGTCGTGGACCATGACCCGGTACGCGCCCATGTTCACCCAGCCGCTGTCCGGGTCGCGGGTGAGGATGCCGCAGCCGGTACCGATGTACCGCCCGCCGTCCTCCGGATGCCACAGCGGGGTGGGGAACTTCAGCAGGTCGACGTCGTCGCCGCGCATCACGTTCTCCAGGATCGGCCCGGACTCGACCATCCGGACCGGCTGCGGCCTGGCCTCGTTGAGCAGCCGCTCCCACGCGTCGACGACGCCGAACGTCGAGGTGTCCGAGGGCAGGCCGAGCGTGGCGGCCAGCCGCGGGCGGGTGCCCAGCGTGTTGACCAGGACCCGCCAGCCCTTGGGGTAGCCGGGGATGTCGTCGAAGAGCACCGCCGGGGCGTCCTCGGTGTGGTGCAGCATCTCGGAGATGCGCCCGGCGCTCTCCTCGACGTCGACGCCCTCGATGACCCGCAGCTGCCCGAGCTTGTCCGCCATGCGCAGCCACTGTCGCAGGTCGTCGGTGCTCTCCGGGTCGTCGACCTCGGGGAGGGGTGAGTAGGGAACCCGTTTGCCCGGCAGGGACATTGCGCTCCTATCAGAGAGTTCAGTTCGAGGTGGAGAGGTGGCGGTGCGCCTGCCACGGCGTGAGGCGCTGCTGCAGCCAGCCGGCCGAGCCCTGGATCGCCGTCGCGATGAGCATGATCAGGATGATGGCCACGAGCATGTCGGCGGTCTGGAACTGGATCGAGAAGATCTTGATCTGGCCGCCGAGCCCGACGAGCGTCGAGAGGATCTCGGAGACGACCACGCCGACCCAGGCCATGGAGAACGACTGACGGGCCCCGGCGATGATGAGCGGCGCGGCGGCCGGCAGGATCACGCCGCGCATGATCTGCCGTTCGGACGCGTCGTACGCGCGGGCGCAGTCGATGAGCTCCTTCGGCACGGCGGTGACGCCGGCCATCGTGTTGATGATCGCCGGCCAGACCGCGGAGAAGACCACGTAGCCGAGCCGGAACTGGAAGTCGAAGCCGAGCAGGATCACCATGAGCGGCACCATGGCGACGTGCGGCAGCGCGTAGAGGAACGTCACGTACGGGCCGAGGACGTCGCTGACCGGCTTCCACCGGCCCATGGCGAGCCCGACCGGGATGCCGATGAGCAGCGACAGCGCGAGGCCGGTGAAGAGCACGAGGAGGCTCTCGCCGAGCGGCGCCCACAGCGTGCCCTCGACGAACGCCTGCTCGTAGAAGGCCTCGGCGATCTGCGTCGGGCTGGCCAGCAGCGCCAGGCTGACCGTGCCGGCGTAGAGCTGCCAGGCGACGAGGAGCACCGCGAACGTGACCACCCGGACGGTCCACCGGCCGCCGGCGCGGTCGAGGAACCGCTTGGGGCGCCTGCGGGCGGGCGGGGCGGGCGCCACGGCGACCGGGGCGGGCGCGTTCATCGTGCCGGTCATGACCGGGCCGCCTTCGTGCGTCGCAACGGGTTGACCTTCCAGGGTCGGCGGTTCCACGGCTCGGTCAGGGACAGCTCGACGGCGCGCATCACCCAGCTGATGGCGAGGGCCACCAGGCCGAGCAGCACGATGACGACGAACATGTCGGCGATGCGGAAGTACCGGGCGTAGTCGACGATGAGGTTGCCGACGCCGCCGGCCGAGGTCATGATCTCGGCGATGACCGTGCCGATCATGCCCTTGCCCAGGCCGATGCGCAGGCCGGCGAAGACGAACGGCAGCGAGCCGCGCAGCACGACGCCGCGATAGATCTGCAGCTCGGAGGCGACGAACGCCTTGCCGGTGTCGACCAGGTCGGGGTTGACCTCCTTGGTGCCCAGGTACGTGTTGACGATGATGGGCAGCGCGGCGGAGATGAACACGATGCCGACGCGCATCTCGAAGCTGATGCCGAGCCACAGCACCAGCAGCGGGACGAGGGCGAGGCGCGGGGTGGCGTACAGCGCGTTCACGTACGGGCTCAGCGCCAGTTCGACGATGCGGCTGCGGCCCATGAGCAGGCCGATCGGGATGCCCAGCACGATCGACAGGCCGAAGCCGACGGCCAGGCCCTTGAGGGTCTCGCCGAAGGCGGGCAGGATCTCCGGGCGGAACGACTCGCGGGCGGCCTCGACGATCGCCGTGGGGTAGGAGATGGCGAGCGGGTGGCTCTTGCCGATGAGCTGCCACGCGACGAGGAAGGCGGCGAGCGACGCGGTCCGCAGCAGCCACGGCGCGGTGAGCACGGCCCGCAGGCGGGGGCGGGGGGCGAGGCGGGCGTCCGGCGGGGCGACGCCGGCGGCGTGGGTCGTCATGCCGCGGCCTCCACCGGGGCGATCTGCGACTGCAGCAGCGCCCAGATCTCGGCCCGCAGCCGCACGTACTCGGCCTCGCCGCGCCAGTCGTACTCGTAGCGCGGCTTGCGCAGGCCGACGTCGAAGGTGCGCAGGACCCGGCCCGGGTTGACGCCCATGACGACGATGCGGTCCGACAGGTAGATGGCCTCGTCGATGGAGTGCGTCACGAACAGCACGGACAGGCCGTGGTCGGCGCAGATGCGCATGAGCATGCCCTGCAGCTGCTCGCGGGTCAGCGCGTCGAGGGCGCCGAACGGCTCGTCCATGAGCAGCAGCTTGGGCTTGATGGCCAGGGCGCGGGCGAGGCCGACGCGCTGCTGCTGGCCGCCGGACAGCTGCGACGGGTAGTGCGCCATGCGGTCGCCGAGGCCGACCAGCTGCAGGTACTCGGCCGCCACGGCGGTGCGGGCCTTCTTCTTGACGCCCTGCAGCTCCAGCCCGTAGGCGGCGTTGCTCAGCGCGGTGCGCCAGGGGAACAGGTTGAAGCCCTGGAACACGATCGCCTTCTCGCGCGACGGGCCGGTGCTGGGCTGCCCGTCCATGAAGACCTCGCCGCCGCTGGCCTCCAGCAGGCCGGTGACGATGCGCAGGGCGGTCGTCTTGCCGCAGCCGCTGGGCCCGAGCAGCGAGACGAACTCCCCGGGACCCACGTCGAGGTTGAAGTCGTTCAGGATCGGCGGTTTGGTCGGGTCGTAGCTCTTGGACAGGTGCTCGATCTTCAGCATGTCTGGCCTCGATGCCTATCGCTGGGGGTGAACGTCAAGCTGTCATCGCGATTTGCCGATCGCACCACAACTTGTTCCACTCGTCAACGCCACATGACGAATTTGTTTCCATCGCGGTCGCCAAGTGCCTCGCCACCGGGGCCGGCGAGGTCTTGCGGGAGCAGATTTTGTTGCTAGCCTGTCGCCATGAACGAGATGTTGCAGAGATCCGGGTCATCCCGGTGACCCGCGACCGGCTCAGCTCCGGGGTCGCGGCGTTCCTCATTTCGATCTCCCTGCGCATGGCCGGCGTCGCCCTGCCGCTGCTGATGGTCGACGCGGGTCAGCGGGTCACCACGGTCGGCCTGCTCGTCGGCGCGGCCGGCGTGGCCCAGTTGTCGGTGCGCCCGTTCATGGCCGCCCTGCTGCGCCGCTGGCCCGACCGGCGGCTCATCGGCCTGTCGGCGATCCTGCTGACCGGCTCGATCGCGATCGTGCTCATCAGCCCGACGTTCGTGCTGCTGCTCGTGTCGCAGCTGGCGCAGGGCGCCGCGCGGGCGCTGTTCTGGACCGCCAGCCAGACCCACGCCGTGCGCCGGGCCGAGCGCGCCGCCGGCGGCATGGCCTGGGTGAACACCTGGTCGGCGATCGGCCAGCTGATCGGACCGGCGCTGTGCGGCGCCGCGCTGCTGGTGAGCACGGAGGTCGCCCTCGTCTGCGCCAGCGTCGTGGCCGCCGCCGCGCTCGTGCCGACGGTGCTGCTCGACCACATCGAGCCGTTCCCCCAGCGCGACCGCAGTGCCGGCGGGCAGCGGGTGGTCTGGCTGCGACCGTCGGTCTTCGCCGGGTGCTGGTCGAGCGCGACGGCGGGCGCCGTCGAGGCGGTCAGCGGCTCGTACCTCGCGCTCCTGCTGGTCAACGCCGGCAACTCCCCCGCCCTGGCCGGCCTGCTCATCTCCGCCGGCAACATCGGCGGGCTGGCCGGCACCGCCGTCGTCGGGCGCATCCCCGACCGGTGGACGCGGGTGCTGCTGCGGGCCGCCACCGTCGTGGTGGCCGCCGGGCTCGCGCTCACCGCCCTGGGCGCGGCCGTGGTGCCGCTCGCCGTCGCCGGGCTGATCGCCTCGGGAGCGGGCGCGGGCGTCCTGCGCACGCTGGGGCCGGCCGTCGCCAGCGACGCCGTGCCCGCGGACGAACGGGGCGACGCGATCACCGCCACCGGGTCCTTCCGGGCCGTGTCGCTGTTCGCCGCCCCGTTCGCGATCGGCGCGCTGCTGACCGCGGTGGCACTGCCGGCGGCGATGGTCGGGGTCGCGGTCGTGCTCGGCCTCGGCGCGCTGCCGGGCGGCGGCGCACCGAAGGCCGAGGCCGCCTAGATCCCGCGGGCCGGTCGGCCGGCGGGCGCCGCTCAGGGCCCGCAGGCCGTTCGGCCCGCGCCTGGGCCGGCCTACTGCTCGCCCTTCATGTCGCCCTTCAGGACGAACGAGTCCCAGCCGTCCATCAGGTCCATGATCGCCCGGGCCCGGCTGCGGGCGTGCGGCGAGCGGGCCGACACCCCGTTGAGCAGCACGTTGATCACGGCGAGGGGGGCCACCAGGGAGTTCTGGGTGGCCACCCCGGCGACGTGCACGGGCAGCACGATCTCGGCCCGCTGGGCGATCGGCGAGATGAGGCTGTCGGTGATCGCGATGATCTTCGACCGGCGCTTGCGGGCCTGGTCGACGACGGCGACGGTGTGCGACGCGTACGGCGGGAAGCTCAGCGCCAAAAACGTGTCCTCGCGGCTCGCCTCGTAGAGGGCCGGGCCGGCGTGGCCGTCGTTGCGGATCATCACGGCGTCGCCGTGCAACCGCCCCAGGGTCAGCGCCGCGAACGTGGCCAGCCCGTCGGAGGCCATGCCGCCCACGACGTACACCCGGCGGGCGTCGTGGATCGCCTCGACGGCCGAGTCGATGACCTCGACGGACAGCTCGGCGACGGTGCGGTCGAGGTTCTCGATGTCGCGGGCGAGCGACTGGGCGTGCACGGAGCCCTCGAGGTGGGCGAGGGCCGGCAGCGGCTCGCCCTTGCCGGCGGCGCCGCGGATCTGCGAGCGGACCTGCACCCGGACCCGCTCCTGGAGGTCCTGGTAGCCGTTGAGGCCGAGCCGGTAGGCGAACCGCACCACCGTCGACGGGCTCACGCCGAGCCGCCCGGCGAGCTTGTCCACCGTCGCGAACGCCACGAACTCCGGATCCTCGACGATCGCCTCGGCGATGCGCTTCTGCGACTGCGTCAGGTCCTCGTACCGGCGTCGCATGTCGGACATCAGGTCGTCGACCACGGTGGTCTCCCCCTCTGGGCGCGGTCCGGCCGCTCGGGCCAGCGACCAACGCCGATATCAGTACCAGCAGGCAGGACTATACAACAAATATTGCTCGATCCTGGGAGCCTCGCCGGTAAACTTGCTCTCACGGTCAGCTCAGCCGTTCGCACAGGTCACGGGCGGTCCAGTCGGCGGCGAGGAGCCGCCGGAGCCGCTCGGCCCGCTCCGGCCGGCCCTCGGATGCGGCCGCCCGGGCCAGTTTGCCGAAGACCTCGGCGCGTCCGAGGGGCCGGGGCGGATCGCCCGGCGCGTCGTCCCGCCCGCCGGTCGACCCGGACGGCCAGGCGGTCACGCGGGCGGCGCCGTCCGGCAGCGCCGGGTCGGACACGACGGTGACACGGGTGCGGGCGAACGCCCCGACCGCCGGGTCGGCGAGGCGGTCCGGCGCGAACTGCTCCAGCCAGCACTCCCCATCGGCGAGCACGACGGCCGCCACCCAGCGGGCCGACTGCAGCGCCGTGCCCTGGTCCGGCCAGCCCTTGTCGGCGCAGAGCGCGAACCCGGCCGGCGGCAGCCGCACCTCCAGCCGCTCCACGTCACCGCAGCGCAGCTCCAGCACCGCTTCGACCATCGACTGCAGGGAACTGGCCGCCGGCCACCGCCGCATCGACACGTTCAGCAGCTCCCACTGCTCCCCCAGCGCCGCGGTGACCCGGTCGGGCTCGCCGCCGCCGTACGCCGCGAACAGTCCGCCGTCGCCGTGCGTCCAGGCGTGCTCGGTGCCGCCGATGCCGGCGGCGGCGAAGCGGGCCGCCAGATAACCGGAGAGGGCGCCATTGGCCTGGTGGAACTTGACCCCCAGCGAGCCGATCGCGGCGAACGTTCCACCGGCCTGCCCGAGCGCCAGGCCCCAGGCGCGGGCCAGCGCCGGGGCCGGCAGGTCGAGCAGCACGGCCGCGGCGGCCGCGGCGCCGAACGGGCCGAGGATGCCGGGCGCGTGCCAGCCGGTCGCCCGGAACGCGCGGTAGTCGAGGGCCCGGCCCAGCCGCGCGGTGACCTCCAGGCCGGCGGCGAGCGCCGTGAGCACCCGGTCGCCCGGCGCCCCGACCTCCTCGCCCACGGCGAGGACGACGGGGACCACCTCGGGCGTGATGTGGCACAGCGCCGGGCGGTACACGTCGCACATCGTCGTCGCGGTGATCTGGAACGCGTTGAGGTGCACGGCCCCGGCCGGGGCGAGGGGCGGGCCGGCGACGACCGTCGAGCGGGCCGAACCCTCGCCCGGGCCGAACGCCGCCCGGCAGGCCGCCTCCCAGTCCGGGCGCGGCGGGGCGAGCCGCCCGGTCAGCGCGCACGCGATCGCGTCGACCAGCAGCAGCTCGGCCTGCTCGCGCACGGTCGCGGGCAGCGCCGCCGGGTCGAGGCCGGTGCAGAACTCGGCGAGGGCCCGCTCGGTGTCCACGGGCTCAGCCGGCCCCGGTCCGGGCGCCGGTCCGGGAGCCGGCCCGGACGCGGCGGGCCGCGAGCGCCGCCGCCGGTTCGAGGACCTCGCGGTGGAACCGCCCGATGTTGGCCTCGACCTGCTCGGGGCGGCTGCCCTCGACGACGACGATGAGCTCGTCGACGCCCTGCTCGGCGAAGGCCGCGACGTCGGCGACCATGTCGGCGGGTTCGCCGACGATCGCGTAGACCGGGCCGGGCCGGGCGCCGAACTTGACCCGGGCGCGGACCGAGACGGTCGGGAACGGCCGCCCAGTGCGCTCGACGGCAGCGCGCAGGGCGGGCAGCCGCTCGCGCAGGTGCTCGGGGCCGGTCTGCGCGGCGTGGTAGCCGTCGCACAGCTCGGCGGTGCGCCGCAGGGCCCGGGCGCTGCGGCCGCCGCACCAGATCGGGATGGCGGCGCCCCGCGGCGGCAGCGGCAGGAACGTGAAGTCCTCCAGGACGTGGTGCTCGCCGCGGAACGGCGCTGTGCTGCCCGACCACAGGTGCCGCCACAGGGCGATGGTCTCGTCGAGGTACCCGCCGCGGGCGGTGAAGCGGGCGGCCTTGCCGAGGTTGGTGTACTCGGCCAGGTCGCCCGAGTCGCTGACCCCGACGCCGACGGTGAGCCGGCCGCCGAGCAGCACGTCGATGGTGGCGATCTCCTTGGCCAGCTGGGGCGCGTCGCGCATGGCCGGCACGAGCACGCTGGTGCCGAGCTGGAGGTGCGGGTGCCGGGCGCCGACGTAGGTGAGCGCGGTGAGCGCCTCCAGGATGTGGCCGTACTCGTCGGCCTCGTCGCCGGCGGGGACCATCATGTGGTCGGTGACCCAGACGCTGTTCCAGCCGAGGACCGACACGGCCGACGCGGCCGCGTCGAGGGACTCGGGGCCGGTGCCCTCGCCCTTGCTCGGCAGGATCAGGCCGATCGCCATGTCACCCACACGCATGCCGGTCACCCGGCCACCTCACTTTCCGCACGCTCGAAGCACGGCACGACCTCACCCGGCAGCAGCTCGGCCGGGACGACCCGGACCCGCTGGCCGACCGCGAACCCGGCCCGGTGGTCCGGCGCCGGTGCGCTGAACATCCGCGGCCCCTCGTCCAGCTCGACGAACAGCACGTCGTAGGGGACGAGGCCGGCCCACTCGGGGCGGTACGCGCGGTGGAACGTCACCGAGGACAGCACGGTGCCCCGGCCGCTGAGATCCTGCCATTCGTACCCGTCGTGCAGGCACCGCGGGCAGACCGCGCTCACGGGGTACCGGATGTGCGCACACGCCAGGCACCGCTGCATCGCCAGCACGCCCCGGTCCCGCACCGCGGCCCAGAACGGTGCCGCCACGTCGTCGTCGGACGTTCCCACCACTACCTGCCCTTCCCCAGCACCAGCGCGCTGGCCGTGTTCAACGTCATGCCCCGCCCGGTGACGAGGGTGGTCTCCGCGCCGCGAACCTGCCGCTCGCCGCCCTCGCCGCGCAGCTGCCGCACGCCCTCGACGACGTGCAGCCAGCCCTGCATGTACGACTCGGAGAGGTTGCCGCCGGCCGTGTTCACCGGCAGCTCCCCGTCGATCGCGATCCGGGTGCCGCCCTCGACGAACGGCCCCGACTCGCCGGGCTTGCAGAACCCGGCGTGCTCCAGCCACAGCAGGACCGCGATGGTGAAGTTGTCGTAGAGCTGCGCGACGTCGATGTCCTGCGGCCCGACGCCGGCCATCCGGTAGGCGCGGGCCACGCAGTGCTCCTGGTGCGGCAGGTACCACCAGTCCTTCTGTTCGAACGTCTGCAGCGTGTGCCCCTGCCCCATGCCGAGGATGTCGACCGCCGGCTTGCGCAGGTCGCGGGCCCGCTCGGGCGAGGTGACGATGACCGCGACACCGCCGTCGGTGATGAGGCAGCAGTCGAGCAGGTGCAGCGGCTCGACGATGAACCGCGACGCCTGGTGGTCCTCGATCGTCATCGGCTCGCGCATCACGGCGTTGGGGTTGCGGGCGGCGTTGCGCCGGCCGTTGACCGCGACCCAGCCGAGCTGCTCGCTGGTCGTGCCGTAGAGCGCCATGTGCCGCGCGGCGCCCATCGCGCTGTTCGCGGCGTTGCCGAACATGCCCCAGCTGCCCCAGGAGACCTCGCCGCCCTGGGCCGCGTCGAACTTCGACCCGCGGGTGCGGGCCGCGTCGCCGAACACGCAGGCGACGACCGACGCCATGCCGGTCGCCACGGCCATCGCGGCCTGCTGGACCAGCGCGCCGGCGGTCGCGCCGCCCATGTTCAGCGTCCCGGTGAGCACCGGGTCGATGCCGAGGTGCTCGCCGAGGGCCAGGTAGTGCTTGGCGCCCTCGGGCGAGGAGCTGCCCGGCATGGTCAGCAGGCCGTCCACGTCGGACTTCTCCAGCCCGGCGTCGGCCAGTGCCGCGGTGAACGCCTCCGTCGCCAGGGAGATTGCCGTCTCCCCCGGCAGCTTGCCCTGCCGGCTCGCGCCGACCCCGGCGATGGACGCCTTCCGCCAGCCCGTCATCGTGGTGCTCCCGCCTGTGTCGTCGTCGTCCGGCTCGGGACGAAATGCAAGGTCGTCATCGTGCGGTGAACCGCGGTGCGCGGCCCTCCCGGAACGCCGCGCGGCCCTCGGCGCGGTCCTCGGTCTCGGCCAGCAGCGCCCACAGGCCGCGTTCGAGGGCCAGGCCGGCGGTGAGCGCCTGCCCGGGCGCCCCCGACTGCACCGCCTGCTTGATGGCGATGAGCGACAGCGGCGCGCAGCGCGCGATCTCCCCCGCCAGGGCGTGCGCCTCGGCGTCGAGGTCCGCCACCACGTCGGAGACCAGGCCGGTCCGCAGCGCCTCCTGGGCGTCGATGGCCCGGCCGGTCAGCAGCATCTTCATCGCGACGGCCCGGCCGACCAGCAGCGGCAGCCGCTGGGTGCCGCCGGCGCCGGGCATGCTGCCGATGCGCGCCTCGGTGAGGGCGAACGTGGCGTGCGGCCCGGCGACGCGCAGGTCGGCCGCGAGCGCCAGCTCCAGGCCGCCGCCGACGGCGGGGCCGTTGATCGCCGCGATCACCGGCTTGCGGAACCGCGCGAGGGCCGCGCTCACCGGCTCGGTGCCGCCGGCCAGCTCGTGGCCGGTCGGCGCGGTCTGGTCCTTGAGGTCGACACCGGCGCAGAACGCCTTGCCGCTGCCGGTGAGCACGGCGACCCGGACCGCCTCGTCGCGGTCGAGCTCGGCGAGCGCCCCGGCGAGGCGGGCGCGCAGCTCGGGGTTGAGCGCGTTGCGCCGCTCCGGGCGGTTGAGCCGCAGCGTGGCGACGCCGGCGTCGACGCTCACCAGCAGTACCCCGGCGCTCATGTCAGCACCCCGGCCGCGACGAGCCGCTCGTACTCGGCCCGGTGCATCCCCAGCACCGACTCGGCGATCTCCCAGGTGTCGGCGCCGAGCAGCGGCGCCGGGGTGGGGCCGGCCTCGTCGACGTCGGAGCGGAACGGCAGCCCGGCGACCGTCATCGCGCCCATCGCCGGGTGGTCCTGCTGGACCCAATAGCCGCGCTTGCGCAGGTGCTCGTCGGCGAGGACGTCCTGGGCGGTGGCGACGACCGCGGCCGGTACCCCGGCGTCCTGGAGGCGCCGCATGAGCGCCCACGCCTCGACGGTGCGGCTGCTGGCGGCGATCTCCTCCTCCAGCCGGTCCTCGTGGGCCTTGCGGCCGAGCAGGGTGCCGAGCCGCGCGTCGGCGAGCAGGTCGGCCCGCCCGAGCGCGGTGCACAGCGCCGCCCACTGCGCGTCGGTGCCCACCGCGATCGCGCACCAGGTGTCGGGCTCCCGGCAGGGGAACACGCCGTGCGGCGCGGCGCCGGGGACGCGGTTGCCGGCCGGGGCCGGCGGCGGCGCGCCCGCCGAGCCGGCCAGGAGCGCCGGCCCGACGAGGTTCACCGTGGACTCGAACTGCGACAGCTCGATCTGCGCGCCGCGGCCGGTGCGCACCCGCCGGTACACGGCGCTGAGCAGCGCGACGAGGGCGTGGCCGGGGTTCGGCACGTGGTCGGGGTAGTGGGTGCCGGTGCCCAGCGGCGCCCGGCCGGGCAGGCCGGACGGGTGGACCAGGCCGGCCGCCGCGGCGATGGTCGAGCCGAAGCCGACGTAGTCGCGGTGCGGCCCGTCGTTGCCCTGCATCGGCATGCTGAGGTAGATCACGGCCGGGTTGGCGGCGGCGACGTCGGCGTAGCCGAGGCCCCAGCGGTCCATGACGCCGGGCCGGAAGTTGCTGGTGACGATCGTCGAGGCGCGGGCGAGCGCGGCGGCGATGTCGCGGGCCGCCGGGTGGGCCATGTTCAGCGCGAAGGACTTCTTGCCGGAGTTGCGCGACGCGAAGTAGCCGGAGACGTCGAGCCCGGTCTGCCCGGGCTTCGCCGGCGGCGACAGCCGCAGGTTGTCCGGCCGGGCCCGGGACTCGATCTTGATCACCTGCGCGCCGTAGAGCGCCAGGGTCTGCGTGACGAGCGCGCCGGCCCCGACCCAGCAGTAGTCGAGCACCCGCTCGCCGGAGAGCACCGTCGCCACCTACAGCACCCCCGCCGCCACCAGCGTCGTGCGCTGCTCGTCGCCGACGCCGAGCTCGGCGAGAACCTCGCCGGTGTGCTGGCCCGGCGCGGGGGCCGGCCGGTGCACCAGGGTCGTGCGGCCGTCCACGAGGGACACCCGGCCGGGGTACACCAGGGTCGCGCCGAGCACCGGGTCGTCGACCGGGACGAAGAAGCCCCGGTGGGCGAGCTGGGCGTCGGCCCGCAGGTCGGTGACGTCGTTGACCGGCGCGAGGGCGATGCGCCGCCGCTGCGCCTCGGCGTAGAGCTCGGCCTTGCCGCGGGTGGCGGCGAACGCGCCGAACACCTCGCGGAAGCGGGCGATCGCCGGCTCGCTCTGCCGGTGCCGGAAGTCCTCCCAGACCGGCCCGGTCAGCTCGGCGGCGCCGTCGACGCCGGACTCGGCCATCCAGCGCACCAGGGCGGTCCACGCCTTGGCGGTGCCGAGCCGGCCGGCAACCATGGCGACGTGGCCGTCGCGGCACGGGAAGGTGCCGGTGCCGGCCTCGCGGGGCACCTCGCCGAGCCGGCGGCGGACCCGGCCGGTGAGGTCGTACGTCGGCACGGCGTCCTCGAGGGCGCCGGCGATCGCCTCCTGCACGGAGACGTCCATCGCCCGCCCGCGCCCGTCGTGGAGCCGCCCGAGCAGCCCGAGCAGGGCGGCGCCGGCCGCGACGATCGACCCGGCCAGGTACGTCTGGTGCCCGGCGACGGCGATCGGGGCGGTGTCGGCGTAGCCGCCGAGGCTCAGCAGCCCGCCGGCGGCGAGCTGCACGAGGTCGTCGGCGAGGTGGTCGCGGTACGGGCCGGTCGCGCCGAACGGGCGCACGCTCACCTGCACCAGGCCCGGGTTGGCGGCGGCCAGCTCGTCGGGGCCGAGCCCGAGGGCGGCCAGCGTGGGCCGGGCCGCGGTGTGCAGCAGCACCTGGGCGCGGCCGGCGAGGCGCAGGAACACGTCCCGCCCGTCGCGCGCCGCCACGTCCAGGGCGACGGAGCGCTTGTTGAGGTTCACGAACCGCTCGAACGTGCTCACCGGCCGGCCGTCGGCGCCCGGGACGAACGGGCCGACCCGGGCGGCCGGGTCGCCGCCCGGCGGCACCACCCGCACGACGTCCGCGCCGAGGTCGGCGAGCAGCCGGCCGGCGTAGGCGCCCGTGTGGTCGGTCCAGTCGACGACGGTGACGCCGGCGAGTGGCTCGAGGGGTTCGAGTGGCTCGGGGCTCATGCCGTCCCGCCGGCGTCGGCGATGCGCAGGCCGCTGTGCATCGGGTAGCTGCGGCCCCAGTCGTGCGGGTACGCCCGG
Organism: Dactylosporangium sp. NPDC005572; assembly: GCF_040605515.1. Classification (NCBI taxonomy): domain Bacteria; kingdom Bacillati; phylum Actinomycetota; class Actinomycetes; order Micromonosporales; family Micromonosporaceae; genus Dactylosporangium; species Dactylosporangium sp. NPDC005572. The sequence goes on from NZ_JBEXCY010000078.1 coordinate 29,056, forward strand.
TCGATGCCGGCGGCGAAGTAGGTCGGCACCGTCGTGTCGATGACGACGTCGAGCACGTAGGGCCGGCCGCTGGCGAGGGCCCGGGCGAGGGCCGGTGCGAGGTCGGCGGCGCGCTCGATGCGCTCGCCGAGCGCGCCGTGGGCCTCGGCGAGGGCGACGTAGTCGGGGTTGTACGCCTCGCCGGTGTCCTTGCGCACGAACGAGTACCACGGATGGGAGCGGGTGAACGCCGTGTCGGCGCCCTTGCGCTCGATGCCGAGCTCGTTGTTGTCGAGGATGACCCAGATCGCCGGCAGGTCGTACTCGACGGCGGAGGCCAGGACGTTGGAGACCATGTTGAACGCGCCGTCGCCGGTGACCGCGATCGCCGGGCGGTCCCGGTCGGCGACGAGGGCGCCCAGCACACCGGAGGAGGCCCAGCCCATCTCGGCCATGCCGGCGTTGATGTGCCACGCGTCGGGCTGGGTGATGGTCAGGTACGGCTCGGCGTACTGGATGACGTCGCCGACGTCGATGAAGACGCGGCCGGTGTCGCCGAGCGCCTCGCCGACCTCGTGGACGAGGCGGCCCGGGTGGATCGGGTCGGTCGCGGCCTGCGTGACGGCGGCGGTGCTCGCGACCCACTCGCGGTGCCGCTCGGTCACCTGGGCCACCCACGGGTCCCAGGACGGCTTGAGCCCGTCGGCGTCGGCGAACTCGACCAGGTCGGTGAGGAACGTCGCGGCGTCGGCGACGACGGCGACGTCGGCCGGGTAGTTGCGGCCCAGCTCGCCGGCGTCGATGTCGACGTGGACGATGCGGGTCTTCGGCACGTCGTAGACGAGGCCGTTGCGCCAGTTGGCGGTGTGGTTGTCGGAGAACCGGGCGCCGACCGCGATCACCAGGTCGGCCGCGCGGGTCGCCTCGGCGGCGGAGTCGGTGCCGGAGCGCCCGACCGGGCCCAGCGACAGCGGGTGCCGCTCGGAGACGATGCCCTTGGCGGTGAGGGTGGTGGCGAACGGCACCTGGAGGCGCTCGACGAGGGCCCGGAACGCGGCCGGGCCGCCGGCCGAGCGGGCGGCGCCGCCACCGGCCAGCAGGACCGGGCGGGCGCTGCCGCGCAGCAGCTCGACGACGGCCTCCATCGACTGCCGGTCGCCGCGCAGCCGGGAGGAGACGACCCGGCGGGACGGCGCCTCGACCTCGCCCTCGACCCGGCCCATCTGCACGTCGAACGGCAGTTGCACGAACACCGGCCCGGGCCGGCCGTTGACGGCGGTGCGGTAGGCGGTGTTGAACACGTCGATGACGGTGTCGGGCCGCACGGCCATCCAGGCGCCCTTGGTGACCGGCCGGAAGACGCTCGTCGCGTCCTCGAAGCCCTTGTAGTACATCTCCTGCATGCCGCCCTTGCCCAGCACGTGGGTCGAGCCGCCGCCGGCGATGACCAGCAGCGCGGCGGTGTCGTGGATGGCGCTGGCGACGCCGCCGACCGCGTTGAGCAGGCCGGGGCCCTTGCTCACGATGACCGGGGCGATGCGGCCGGTGGTGCGGTAGTAGATGTCGGCCATGTGCACGGCGTGTGCCTCGTGCTTGGCCTGGATGCCCTCGATGTGCGGGTAGTCGACCAGGGCGTCGAGCAACGGCCAGACCGCGCCACCGGCGTAGCCGAAGTAGTGGGTGATGCCGGCGCGGTCGAACCACTCCGCGATGGCGTCGACGGCTCGCATGATGCCTCCTGAAGTTGCTGTCACACCCGGTCCGGGACGACGAAGATCCTGATCTCGGTCATGTCCTCCATGGCCCAGCGCAGGCCTTCCCGGCCGAGGCCGGAGTCCTTGACGCCGCCGTAGGGCATGTGGTCGATGCGGTACGTGGGCGCGTCGTTGAGCACGACACCGCCGACGTGCAGCTCGTTGAACGCCTGCCAGCTGTGCCGCAGGTCGTTGGTGAAGACGCCGGCCTGCAGCCCGAACGCCGAGTCGTTGACGGCGGCGAGCGCGGCGTCGAAGCCGGCGACCCGCTCCAGGACGACGACCGGGGCGAACGCCTCCTCGCGGCAGATGTTCGCGTCGTGCGGGACGTCGGTGAGGACGGTCGGCGCGAAGTAGCGGCCCTCGCCCTTGCCGCCGCGCAGCAGGGTGGCGCCAGCCGCGACGGCCTCGTCCACCCAGCCCTGGGTGCGGGCCGCGGCACCGTCGTCGATGAGCGGGCCGAGGTCGACACCCGCGTCGGACGGGTCGCCGACGACCAGCGCGTCGGTGCGGGCGAGGAACCGCTCCAGGAACGGCTCCCAGACGTCCTCCAGCACGAAGATGCGCTGGACGCTGATGCAGATCTGCCCGGCGTACTTGAACGCGCCGTAGGCGCACCGCGCGGCCGCGTGGTCGAGGTCGGCGGTGGTGTCGACGATGGCGCCCGCGTTGCCGCCGAGCTCCAGCACGACCTTCTTCCGGCCGGCCCGGGCCTTCATCGACCAGCCGACGGCCGGGCTGCCGGTGAACGTGAGCAGGTTGAACCGGGGGTCCTCGACCAGCCGGTCGCCGAGCGCGCGGCTCATCGGCAGCACCGACACCGAGCCGGGCAGCGCGCCGACCTCGTCGATGATCTGCGCGACCAGCAGCATGGTCAGCGGCGCCGCGCTCGGCGGCTTGAGCACGATCGGGCACCCGGTGGCCAGCGCCGGCGCGACCTTGTGCGCGGCGAGGCCGAGCGGGAGGTTGAAGGGGCTGATGCCGGCGACCGGCCCGATCGGGAACCGCCGGGTGATGCCGGTGCGGCCGCGCGACACCTCGTTGAGGTCGAGCGGGATGACCTCGCCGTAGCTCCGCTCGGCCTCCTCGGCGGCGAGCCGGAAGGTGAACGCGCCGCGCTCGGCCTCCACGACCGCGTCGCGGACGGGCTTGCCGGCCTCCAGCGCGATCAGCGCGCCGATCTCGTCCTTGCGGGCGAGGATCCGCTCGGCGATCGCCCGCAGCTGCCGCCCGCGTTCGTAGGCGGGCTGCTTCGCCTGCTGCCCGGCGACGGCCTGGGCGGCGGTCACCGCCCGTTCGTACTGCTCCGGGCTCGCGTTGAACGTCCGCCCGACGAGCGAGCCGTCGGCCGGGTTGGTCACCGGCAGCGGGTCGCCCGACGTCTGCCACTCGCCCGCCACGTAGATCGGATGGTCCACCGCGTTCGTCCTTCCGCTGATCCTCGTTGATCCCGCTGACCGGGCGGCCACCCTTGGCCGTGGCCGCCCGGTCCGGCCGCCTACACGCGGCCGTTGCGTTGCAGGTAGTCCTTCACGTACTTGTCGTCGAGCCAGTCGGACTTGGCCGGCATGTCCTTGGGCAGCACCCCGGCGTTCTGGAACAGGCTCACGTAGTTGTCGACCTGGTCGGTGTCGAGGCCGCCGTTGACGCCGAAGTACTTGATGGAGACGAAGGTGTCGTAGGCCGCCTCCTTCACCTCGGGCTTGAGCTTGTCGTTGAACTCCTCGGACCGCTTGAGGTAGCCGGCCTTGTCCTTGGTCGCCCAGCGGGACGCGTCGATGAGGCGGTCGACGACCTTCTGGGCCAACTCCGGGTTCTTGTCCAGCCAGGCGGTGGACGCGATCAGGCCGGACTGCAGCAGGCCGCCGAGCGCGGGGCCGCACTCGATGAGCGAGACGAAGTTGCCGGTGGCGATCGCGGCCTGCGCGTCGGCGAAGTGCGCGACGGTGGCGTCGATCTGGCCGGCGGTCAGCGCGGCGACCCGGGCGCTCGTGCCGCCGATCACCACGTACTTGGACTTGTCGACGTCGTAGCCCTGCTTGGTGAGCGCCATCTTCATGATGACGTCGCCGGCGGAGCCCGGGGTGTTGACGCCGATGGTCTTGCCGGCGAGGTCGTTGATCGAGTTGATGCCCTTGCGGGCGAGCACCACGTAGTCGGTGGACTGGGTGTTGGCCGCGATCACCTTGACGGGGGCCTTGGTGTTCTTGATGGCGGTCACGGCGGCGTTGATGTCGCCGATGTACATGTCGGCCGCGCCTGCCACGACGGCGCGCAGCGTGGCATCGGCCTCTTCCAGGAACTTGAGCTCGAAGTCCACGTTGTCGGTCTTGAGCAGCCGCTGCCACTCGGTGAGGTCGAGGCTGCTGAAGTCCGCGGAGCCGACACCGACCGCTCGAACCTTGCCGCCCTGGCCGTTGGCGGCCGCGCCGCCGTTGTCGTCGCCACAGGCGGTCACCAGGCCGAGACCTAAGACCGCCACGAGGGCGAGCAGATGAACCTTCATGTCCTTCCACGCCCTTCATCTGCCGCCGCGACAGCCGCGGCGGGACGCGGATCAGACTTGCACCATATTTTGTTTCGGTCAAGACCGAGTGACAGGAATGTTTCCACCAGGTGCCCCCAACTGCCTGGACTTTCGTCATGGCGCTGCATCACGATTTGTTCCGCGCAGGGTTCAGCGGTCGATCATGCCGCGTTCGAGCCACACCGACCGGGCGGCCGGGTGCAGCGGGATGGGCACCGGCGCGTCGAGCGCGCCGCCGCACATGCGCTCCAGGGGCAGGCTCGGCCCGCCCTGCCAGGCGATGGTGTCGCGTCGGTCGTGCAGGGCCTCGCAGAACGCGCGCACCAGGTGCTCCGGCGTGTCGGCCCGGGTGTAGATGAGGAAGCCGGAGAAGTCGACGGTGGCGACGTCGCGCGGCAGCGCGGGGAAGCGCGAGCGGCGCAGCACCGCCCGGCGGTAGCCGGCCGCCTCGAGGGCGGCGAGCTCGGCCGGGCCGACGTCGAGCACGGCCATCCCGGCCGCGACGGCCGGCTCGACCCAGTTGTAGACGCCCTCGTCGAACACGGCGTCGACCGCGCCCCCGGCGACGGCCGCCCAGCGGTCCGGATGGTGCGGCAGCCCCTCGGCGTAGACCAGCTGCCCGCCCCAGGCCTCGAGGTCGGCGAGCGAGAAGCCCGCCGCGGCGAGGGTGTCGGCGACGACCCGGTGGACGGCGTGGTCGCGCTGGGCCCGCAGGCTCACCCGCAGCGGCAGCCGCCGGTCGCGGACCTCGGCGAGCGAGGAGACGCCGAAGCGGGCCGACACGGCGAAGGCGAGCTGGTCGTAAGACGGGACGGTGGCGATCGCCGCGAGGGGGGCACCCCGGGGTACCGCACACGCCGGATTGACGATCGCGAACTGGACCCGGCCGGCCAGGACCTCGTCGACCGCCGCCGGCGAGTCGCTGCCGAACAGCGCCACGTCCCAGCCGTCCGCGCCCTGCCGGCGCAGCGTGACCAGCGCCTGCTTCGCCGCCCAGTCGCCGCGCCCGACGAGCTCGGCGGCGACCTCCAGCATCAGCCGGGACCGCACCGTCGGCGCCCGCGGGCGGTCGGGTGGCAGCGCCGGGGGCTCGGGTTCCAGGGACTCCATGCGGATCGCCTCCCCATTGACGCAACAGATCCTGCCACGCGATGATCAGTAGCGCAATTTTTGTTTCAGTCCGGTCCGGCCCACCGAGGGGACACGTCGTGCTCGATCCGCAGCTGGTCCAGGACCTTGCCGACGGTGTGGTCGACGATCTGCGCGACCGTCGTGGGCCGCACGTAGAACCCGGGCACCGGCGGCAGTACCACCGCGCCCGCCTCGGTGACCGCGGTCATCAGCCGCAGGTGCCCGAGGTGCAGCGGCGTCTCGCGCACGACCAGCACCAGCGGCCGGCGCTCCTTGAGGTGCACGTCGGCGGCCCGCACGAGCAGCGTGTCGTTGGCCGAGTTGGCGATCGCCGACAGCGACCGGATGCTGCACGGGGCGACCACCATCGCGTGCGTCTGGAACGTGCCGCTGGCGATGGCCGCGCCGAGCGCCTTCTCCGGGTACGTCACGGCCGCGAGGGCCGTCACGTCGGCGAGCGTGCGCCCCAGCTCGTACTCGATCGTGGCCGCCGCGCCGGAGGACACCACGAGGTGCGTCTCCACGTCGTCCCGGCCCGCGAGGACCTCCAGCAGCCGCACCCCGTAGACCGCGCCGGACGCGCCCGAGATGCCGATGACCACCCGCATTGTCATGGAATATCCCTTCCGTCGGTCCGGTCACCGTACCCGGCGGGGCGGCCCGCGTGAAGATCGTCGTTCTGGCCGGCGGGGTGGGTGGCGCGCGGTTCCTCACCGGTGTGCGGGCGTACGCCGCCGAACGACCGGGCGACGTCACGGCCGTCGTCAACGCCGGCGACAACGTCACGCTGCACGGCCTGCGCATCTGCCCCGACCTCGACACCGTCATGTACACCCTCGGCGGCGGCGCCGACCCGCAGCGCGGCTGGGGCCGGGCCGGCGAGACCTGGACGGTCAAGGCGGAGCTGGCCGCCTACGACGGCGACGCGGGCTGGTTCGGGCTCGGCGACCGGGACCTCGCCACCCACCTGGTGCGCACCCGGCTCCTCGCCGCCGGCCGGTCCCTGTCGGAGGTCACCGCCGAGCTGTGCCGGCGCTGGCGGCCGGGCGTGACGCTGCTGCCGGCCACCGACGACCCGTTCGAGACGCACGTGGTCACCCCGGACGGGACGATGCACTTCCAGGAGTGGTGGGTGCGGTACCGCGGCGCCGCCCCCGTCGACCGCTTCGAGTTCGCCGGCGCGGCGGCGGCGACCCCGGCCCCCGGCGTCATCGAGGCCATCGCCGGCGCCGATCTGGTGCTGCTCGGCCCGAGCAACCCGGTGGTCAGCATCGGCCCGATCCTGGCCGTGCCCGGCATCCGGGCCGCGATCGCCGCCACCCCGGCCCGGGTCGTGGGCCTGTCCCCCGTGATCGGCGGTGCCCCGGTCCTCGGCATGGCCGACCGCTGCCTGGCCGCGATCGGCGTCCCGTGCACCGCCGCCGGCGTCGGCGCCCACTTCGGCGCCCGCGCGGCCGGCGGCCTGCTCGACGGCTGGCTCGTCGACGTCGCCGACGCGGGCACGCGGGTCGCCGGCCTCCCCGTGCGGGCCGTGCCGTTGTGGATGCACGACACGGCCCACACGGTGGCGATGGTCGCCGCGGCCGCCGACCTGGGTGGCACGGCCGGCCGCTGACGGCGGCTACCGCCGGCGCTGGGAGAAGCCCACCGCCAGCGGCGTCGCGAGGAACACCGACGAGTACGTGCCGACCAGGATGCCGACGAGCAGGGCCGTCGCGAAGTCGACGAGCGAGTCGCCGCCGAGCAGCGCGAGGGCGGTCAGCACGAACACCGCGCCCAGGCCGGTGTTCACGGTCCGCGGCACGGTCTGCAGGCACGCCGTGTTGGCCAGCTCGGCCAGCGGCGGCCGTTTGCCGCGTCTGCCGCGGGTGCCCCGCACCAGCTCCCGGATCCGGTCGAAGACCACCACCGAGTCGTTGACCGAGTAGCCGATCACGGTCAGCAGCGCGGCGAGGAACACCCCGTCGACGGGCTTGCCGAGCCAGGCGAACACCCCGACGAGCACCAGCACGTCGTGGGCCATGGCGAGGACCGCCGCGACGCCCCACTGCCAGCGGAACCGCAGCGCGAGGTACGCCAGCTGGGCGGCGAGGGCCACCCCGAGCGCGACGACGGCCTTGCGCCGCAGCTCGGCGCCGAGGCTCGGGCCGATCCGCTCGTCGCGCTGCCGCGCGACGGTGCCCGCGCCGGCCTGGGTGAGGGCCTGCCGGACCTTCGCCTCCGCCGTGTCGTCGAAGCCTCCCGCGCGCACGCTGAGCGCCCCGCCGCTCGCCTCGTTGACGACCGCCCGCGGCAGCCCGGCGGCGGCGACCGCGGTCCGCGCCTGTTCCACGGTGATCCGGGAGCTCATCGTGTACTGCACGAGCCGCCCGCCGGTGAACTCGACACCGAAGTTCAGGCCCCGCACCGCGATGCCGCTCACGGCGAGGGCGACGGCGAGCGCCGAGACGACCAGCCAGCGCCGCCGCCGGGCCATCAGGTCCGGGTTGCGCCGCTCCAGCGTGCGCCGCACCCACCCGACGTGCGCGACGCCGCTGACCCGGTCGAGCCGGTTGCCGCGCAGGACCAGGTCGGTGAGCACCCGGGTGAGCACCAGCGCCGTGAACAGCGACGCCAGCACGCCGACGCTGAGCGTCACCCCGAAGCCGCGCACCGGGCCGGACGCGAGGTAGAACAGCAGCCCGGCGGCGAGCAGCGTGGTGACGTTCGAGTCCACGATCGCCGACCAGGCGCCGGAGAACCCGTTGCGCACGGCGGTGCGCAACGGCCGCCCGAGGGCGTACTCCTCGCGGGCGCGCTCGAACACCAGCACGTTGGCGTCGACCGCCATCCCGATCGCGAGCACGAACCCGGCGAGTCCCGGCAGCGTGAGCGTGGCCCCGAGCGCCAGCAGCGCGCCGTACGAGACGAGCCCGTACGCCACGAGCGACACCGCGGCGAGCCCGCCCGCGAGCCGGTACACCGCGACGATGAACAGGACGGTCGCGGCGACGCCGGCGACGGCCGCCTGCGCGCTCGCCGCGATCGCCTGCCGGCCGAGCGTCGGCCCGACGGTCCGCTGCTCGATGACGTCGACCGGCACCGGCAGCGCGCCGCCGCGGATGAGCACGGCCAGGTCCTTCGCCTCGGCGGCGCTGAACCGGCCGGTGATGGTGGTCTCGCCGCCGGTGTACCCGACGTCGCACCGCGCCGTCGACTCCACCCGCGGCGACAGGATGACCTGGTCGTCGAGGACGATCGCGACCCGGCGGCGCGGGTCGGTCATGGGTGAGCAGGCGGCGGTGCCGGTGAGCCCGGCCCACGCCTGGACGCCGGTGCCGCGGAAGGTGACGTTCACGTTCCACCCACCGAGCTGACCGGCGGCGGCGTCGGCCGTCTCGATCTGGCTGCCGGCGACGGCCGCCGGCCCGAGCCGCAGCCGGGCCCGGCCGTCCTCGTCCGGCAGGACCAGGACCGCCGGGTCCGGGGCCGCCGTGGCGTCGTCGATGCCGAGCACGGGCCGGAACGTCAGCTCGGCCGTGCGGCCGATCACCTCGACGGCCCGCTGCGGGTCGTCGACGCCCGGCAGCTCGACGATGATCCGCCGGTCGCCGGAGCGGGTCAGGGTGGGCTCGGTGAGCCCGAGTTCGTCGACGCGGCGCCGGAGGATCTCCAGCGCCTCGTCGGTGGTCTTCGCGGTGGCCTTGGCATGCTCACCGTCACGGGTTTCCAGGACGATCTGGGTGCCGCCGCGCAGGTCGAGCCCGAGCCGAGCCGGCCGGGTGGCAACGAGCCACCCGGCGAGCGTCAGCAGGACGAGCACGAGCGCGGCGCGCACCAGTACGGCGCGCGACACAGTGGTTTCCTCGCTTTGTTGTGAAGGGGTTCAGGACACGGACGGCGTGCCGGCGTGCGGCGGTGCCCGACCCCTGATCGCGAGGACGTGCGGTTCGAGGATGCGCGCCGGCGACCCGTCGGCCGGCGCGAACCAGCCCGGGCCCGGCGCGGCCGCGGCGCCGGAGGAGCCGGCGACGGCCCAACCGGCCGAGGCCGCCCCCGGCCACGTGGGCGTGCTCTTGACGACGAGCCGCACCTCGTGCTGGACCGGCGCGGCCACCACGTGCGGCGCGGCGGCGGCGGGACCGTGGACGGCGGCCTGGACGGCCTCCCGCGGCGCCTGTGACGTCGGCAGCCCGGCCAGGAAGGCGAGCAGCACCGCGAGCAGTGCCCGCAGGTGGCCTCCCGTCACCCTTGCAGCGTGCTGCTGTCCGGCACCCGGGTCAAGCCCGGGCAACCCCCGGGGCGAGGAAGTCCGCGCTCGGGGCGAAGAACAGCGTGCCGGTCACCGGCGTGGAGAAGTCGAGGATCCGGTCGTGCCGGGCGGGCGGGGCGCCGAGGAACATCCGCTCCAGCATCTGCTCCGTGACGGCCGGGCTGCGCGCGTAGCCGATGAAATACGTGCCGAACTCGCCCCGCCCGGCCGCGCCGAAGGGCATGTTGTCGCGCAGGATCCGGTGCTCGGTGCCGTCGGGGTCGACGATCGTGGTCATCGACACGTGCGAGTCGGGCGGCTTGGCCGCGTCGTCGAGCTCGACGTCGGCGAGCTTGGTGCGGCCGATCACCTGCTGCTGGGCCTCGACCGGCAGCGCGTTCCAGGCGTCGAGGTCGTGCAGGTACTTCTGCACGACGACGTAGCTGCCGCCGGCGAACCCCGGGTCCTCGTCGCCGACGAGGACGGCCGCGCCGGCGGCCGTCCCGACCGGGTTCTCGGTCCCGTCGACGAAGCCGAGCAGGTCGCGCATGTCGAAGTTCTTGAACCCGTGCACCTCGTCGCGCAGGGTGGTCACGTCGCGCAGCCGGCCCATGATCTCGGTCCCCAGCGCGAAGCACAGGTCGGGCCGCTGCGCCCGGATGTGGAACAGCAGGTCGCCGGGGGTGCCGACGGCCCGGTGCACCGGCCCGGCCAGCTCCCGGAACGGGTGCAGCCCGGCCGGCCGCGGCCCGCCGAACAGCCGGTCCCACGCGTCGGAGCCGATCCCGGCGACGCAGCTCAACCGCCCCTCCTGGGCCCGGAACCCGACCGCCCGCTGCAGCGCGGACAGCTCGCCCAGTACCGCCCGCGCGTGTGCCTCCCCGCCGGGGTCGATCGTCACCACCAGGAACAGTGCCGTGCGCGTCAAGGGGCTCAGCACCGCCTGCGGCGTCACCATCGCCGCCCGCTACCCCGCGACACCGCGGCCATGCCGGGCCGGGCGGGTGGGTCCGCGGCGGGCGGGCCGAAAGATCAACATTCGTTGACTCAATGATCACTGATCAATTAACCTGGGTTTCGCCGCCGCCGCGGGGAGGCAAGCCGGCCACACACGCGGTCAGGGCCGTCGGTGAGGCAGGACCGCTCTCTTCCTGCCTCACCGTGCGCTCCCGCCGCGATCGGCAGGTTCAGTGCGGCAGCGGGCCGCCCGCAAGGACGATGACCACGCCGGCCGCGCCCGCGGTCAGCAGGGTCAGCACCGGGCCCCGGCGCAGCGCCAGGGCGAGCACGGCCGCGCCGGCGAGGACCGCGTACTGCCACGGCTCCCCCAGCGCCCGGGCCAGGGGTATTGCGGAACCGAGGATGGCGCCGATCGCGGCCGGGGCCGCGCCGTCCAGGAACGCCCGGACGCCCGGGGCCGCGCGGAGCCGGTCGAAGCGGTGCGCACCGAGCAGGATGAACGCGAACGACGGGCTGAACGCGATCGCCGACGTGAGCACGCCGCCGCCCACGCCGGCCGCCGCGTACCCGACCACGGCCACGGTCTGCACGACCGGGCCCGGCGTGATCTGGCCCAGCGCGACGGCGTTGAGGAACTGCGCGCCGGTCATCCAGTGGTGGTGGTCGACCGCGTCGGCCTGCATGATCGGGATGATCACGAACCCGCCGCCGTACGAGAGGGCGCCGACCTTCAGCGCCACCCACGCGAGCGGCAGGAGCACGCCGCCGCCGAGGCCGGCCGCGGCCAGCAGCGGCAGGGCGGGCACCGGCCGGCGGCCCGGCGCGGGCACGCGCTGCGCGACGATCTCGGCGATGCCGCAGGCCACCAGCAGCAGGACCAGCCACGGCCCGACGGTCGCGGCCGCCACCGCGCCGAGCCCGAGGTACACCACCCATCGGAGCCTGGCGGGTGCGCGTCTCCAGCCGGCGGGCATGAGGCTGGTGCCCGCCTGCACGGCCACCGCGGCGACGGCCGCGCCCGCGCCCGCCCCGGCGGCCTTGACCCACGCGGGCGGGTCGCCCTCCAGGAACAGCGCGGCCAGGGCCAGGATGACGATCAGCCCGGGCACGATGAACGCCGCGCCGCCGACCAGGGCGCCGGCCCGGCCCCGCACCCGCCACGCGCAGAAGATGGCCAGCTGGGTGGAGGCGGGCCCGGGCAGCAGGTTGCAGGCGGCGATCGCGTCCTCGAACTCCTGCGCGTCGAGCCACTTGCGGTCCTCGACGCACAGCTTCCGCAGCAGCGCGATGTGCGCGGGCGGCCCGCCGAACCCGACGCACCCGATCCGCCCCCACTCCCGCAGGACGGTGCCCAGCGACGGCTGCGCCATCAGCCGCCCGCCGGCTGGACGAGCTCGACCGGGGCCGCCGGTCGGGTCGGGCACGGTCGGCCCGGGCACGGTCGGGTCGGTCATGACGCCCTCTCCGAGGCGAAGGTGTACAGCAGGAAGTCGATCCGGGCAGCCAGCTCGTCCGCCACGCGGGCGAAGGTGGCGGGGTCGTCCGGCTCGGGGATGCTCCAGTGGACCGGCCGGGGGTGGCCGGGGAACTCCGGGCAGACCTCCTTGACCCGGTCGCACAGGGTGATGACCCGGTCGAAGCGGTGCCCGGCGAACTCGTCGAGGTGCTTGGACCGCGCACCGGCGAGGTCGATGCCCCGCGCGGCCATGGTGGCGACGGCCTGCGGATGGATCGGCTTGGGCCGGCTCCCGGCGCTGTGGGCCGCGACGGTGCCGCCGGTGCCGTGCCGCAGCAGCCCCTCCGCCATCTGTGACCGCGCGCTGTTGCCGGTGCACAGGAACAGCACCCGCCCGCTGACGTGGCGGGGCGGCTGCGGCGGATGCAGCCGCAGCCCCGGGTGCAGCGACCCGCCGGCCCCGGCGAGCAGCTCGGCACACCGCCCCAGGTCGAGCGCGTAGTAGCTGTCCCGCCCGTCGGCGCTGCTGCGCCGCGCGGTGACGAGGCCGGCGTCGCGCAGCTGCCGCAGGTGGTACGAGACCAGGTTCTGCGGCTGCCCCACGAGCGCGGTCATCTCGTGCACGGCGAGGTCACTGGTGGCGAGCTCGCCGAGCAGCCGCCACCGCAACGGATGCGCGGCCGCGGTGAGAAAGTCCGGCGCGGTCACGCCCGCAGATTACATCAAACCGATTTGATGCAATACCTCAGGGCCGGACCAGTCCGGACTCGTAGGCGATCACCACCAGCTGGGCGCGGTCGCGGGCGTGCAGCTTGGTCATCGCACGGTTCAGGTGGGTCTTCGCCGTCACCGGGCTGATCACCATCCGCGCGGCGATCTCGTCGTTCGACAGGCCCTGGGCGGCCAGGGCCACCGCCTCCCGCTCGCGGTTGGTCAGGCGGCTCAGGGCGGCCTCGTTCGACGGGAGCGGGCCCGTCACGTACCGGTCGATCAGCTTGCGGGTGATCGACGGGGCCAGCAGCGCGTCGCCCCGCGCGGCGACGCGGATCGCGTGCAGGAAGTCCTCCGGGAGGATGTCCTTGACCAGGAAGCCGGCCGCGCCCGCCCGCAGCGCGTGGAACACGTACTCGTCCAGGCCGTAGTTCGTCAGGATCACCACGTGCACCGCGGCCAGGGCCGGGTCGCCCGCGATGCGGCGGGTCGCCTCGATGCCGTCCACGCCCGGCATCTGGACGTCGACCAGGGCGATGTCGGGGCGGTGCGCGCGGGCCAGGGCCACGCCCGCGGCGCCGTCGCCGGCCTCGGCGACCACCTCGATGTCGTCCTCGGCGTCCAGCAGGGCGCGGAACCCGCTGCGGATCAGCGGCTGGTCGTCGACCAGCAGGACGCGGATCACGCGGTACCGTCGACCGGAAGCTCGGCGCGGACGCGGAAGCCGCCCTCGTCGCGCGGGCCCGCCCGGAGGCGGCCGCCGAGTGCCGTCACGCGCTCGCGCATGCCGAGCAGCCCCACGCCGGGGACCGGCTCGCCGCCGACACCGTCGTCGTCGACCTGGACGACCACGGCGCCGGGGCGGAACTCGATCCGGACCGCGGCGCCGGCCGCCCGCGCGTGCCGGGCGACGTTGGTCAGCGCCTCCTGCACGATGCGGTACGCGGTGCGGTCCACGGCGACCGGCACGTCCGCCGGCGCGCCCTCGACGGTCAGGCTCGCGCCGGCCCGCCGGGCCAGCTCCGGCACCTGGTCGATCCCGCACGGCGGGGCGCCGTCGTCGTCGCGCAGCGCCTCCAGGGTCGCCCGCAGCTCACGGGCCGCCTCCCGGCCGGCGTCGCGGATGGCCAGGAGGGCGTCGGGCACGTCGTCGCCGCGTTTCTGCGCCAGGTGTACCGCCGCCTCCGCCTGCACCTTGATCACGGAGATCTGGTGGGTCAGCGTGTCGTGCAGCTCGCGGGCGATGTGCAGCCGCTCCTCGCCGGCCCGCCGCCGCGCGCTCTCCTCGCGGGTGCGCTCGGCCTCGTCGGCCCGGCGCTCCGCCTGCCGCAGCGCCTCCCCCGCCGCGCCGGCGGCGAGCAGCCAGGCGATCTCCAGGACTCCCCTGGCCCGGGTGAAGGCCTCGCCGGCCGGCAGGCCCGAGACCATCGCCGCGACCGGCAGCGCGGCCAGCATCACCACGCTCGCCACGATCGTGGTGACCCGGTGCCCGGCCCGGACCGCGCCGTACACGGCGACCAGGTACGCCACCGCGAACACGTCGAACCCGGCCGCCTGGTAGCCGACCGCGCACGCCCCGGTGACGACGAGGACGGCGACGGGCGCCCTGCGGCGCGCGGCCAGCGCCAGCCCGCCCGCCGCGAGCAGCACGTACCCGGCGGCGGAGCCCTCGGCGGAGAGCCCCGCCACGACGAGGATCGCCGCCACCCCGACCGCGATCAGCCAGTCCCCCATGGCGGCACGATAGCGGCCCGCCCGCCGCGGCGACTCGTGCGCGGGGACGAGCGGCGCCTGCTGCGCCCGCAGTAGCCGCCCGCGGCCGCGGCAGCGGGAAGAGTCCGCATCGGCACGACGCGCCGCGCCGGGCCGGCGAACAGCATGGGGTCATGTCCTTCATCGATCTGCTCGCCGCCGACCCCGTCGGCGCGTACTCCCTCACCCTCGACCGGGTCGTGGCGACGGCCGGCGCCCTGGTGGCCCTGGCCGGCACGGTCGCGGGCGCCCTGGCCCGGCGCAACCGGCGCCGCAACGGCACGGTCGCCCTGGCCGCGGGCGCGGTCGGCGTGGTCGTCGGCGCCCTGATCATCGTCACCGCGGACGGCGGGCCGGGCACCGGCAACGGCATCGTCGGCGGCTACGCCGCCGTGGTGTTCGGCCTGGTCGCCGTCGTCCTGGGGGTGCGGGCCCGCCGGACCGCCTGAGGTCAGCCGCCGAGCGCCTGGCGGGCGCGGGCGACGTACCGGTCGACCGGCAGGACGGGGGCGGCCAGGCGCTCGGCGGCGGCCGCCCGGGTCACCTGGTCACCTGCCAGGTCACCTGCCGGGTCACCGGCCGGGGCCTGCCCGCACGGTCGGGCGCGGTGTGACGGTGGCCGGCGCCGGCCGGGAAACCGACCCGGGTGAGCCTCGGGTGATCCCGGCGCCGCGGGCCGGGCAGGACCCCGGCGGCGGCGGTACCGTGACCGACATGTCGCGCTGATCACCTTCGGTCAGGATGCACCGATTTCTCGTCTTGTACGCTTCTCGCCGCTCACGATCGCCGCCGTCGCGGTCGCCGCCGTCGTCGGTCTCGCCAGCTCCGGGTGGCTGAGCCCGTGGTGGTCGGCGGTCCTCGACGACGCCGGGCAGCTGACCGCGGCGCTCGCCGCGACGCTCGCCTGCTGGACCACCGCCGCCCGGCACTCCGGCGCGCAGCGCTGGTGGCGGCTCTGGATGGGCGCCGCCACCTGCGGCTGGACGATCGGCCAGCTGGTGTGGTCGTGGTACCGGCTGTTCCGCGGCGTCGGGCTGCCGTCCCCGTCACCGGCCGACGCGGGCTACCTCACCCTGCCGATCCTGGCCCTCGCGGCCATCATCGTCCTGGCCGCCGACCGTCCCGTGCCGGGCGGGCTGCGGCGCCGGCCGGGGCTGGCGGTCATCATCCTCGACGGGCTCGTCGTCGTGGGCGCGCTGTTCGTGCTCACCTGGAGCACCTCGCTCGGGTCGGTGGTGCGGGCCGGCGCCGCCACCCCGCTGGCGTACACCGTCGCGATCGCGTACCCCATCACCGACCTGCTGCTGGCCGTCATCGTCATCCTGCTCGTCGCCGCGGCGGCGCCGGCCGCGAACCGGACCCAGCTGATCTTCCTCGGCGCCGGGCTGTTCTGTCTGGCGTTCTCCGACAGCTTCTTCGCCTACCTGGTGTCCTCGGGCGCGCAGAGCGTCCCGCCGCCGGCCGACGCCGGGTTCATCGCCGGGCACGCGCTCGTCGCCGTCGCCGCGCTCACCCCGACCCGGGACACGCCGGTACCGCCGGTGCGCCGGCATGTCCGCTGGGGCCACCTGCTGCTGCCGTACATCCCGGTCGCCGCCGCCGGGCTGCTGCTCATCTGGCAGTTCGTCCGGGGGATGCCGATGGACCGCGTCGAGATCGTCGCCGCGGCCGTCGTCATCCTGCTGCTGGTCGTCCGCCAGGCGCTCACCCTCGCCGAGAGCGCCGCCCTCGTCGCGTCGCGGACCCGCCTGGTGCTCGCCGCCGACCTGGCCCGCCGCCGGCTCGAGCGGGACCTGCACGACGGCGTCCAGCAGCGGCTCGTCTCGCTCGGGCTGGAGGTCCGCCGGGCCGAGGCGAGCGTGCCGGACGAGCTGCCGCAGCTGCGCCGGGAGCTGGCCACGATCGCGGACGGGCTGCGCGAGACCTCCGACGACATGCGTGAGCTGACCCGCGGCGTGCACCCGGCCATGCTGACCGGCGGCGGCCTGCGACCGGCGCTGCGCACCCTGGCCCGCCGCTCCGCCCTCCCGGTGGTGGTCGACGTCAACGTGGACGGGCGCCTGCCCGAACCGGTCGAGATCGCCGCCTACTACGTGGTGGCGGAGGCGCTGACGAACGCCGCCAAGCACGCGCACGCCGGCGCCGTCGAGGTCGGCGCCCGCGTCCACGGCGGGGCGCTGCACCTGTGGGTCCACGACGACGGCATCGGCGGGGCGAACCTGCGGCGCGGCACCGGCCTGATCGGTCTGAGCGATCGGGTCGAGGCGCTGGGCGGCGTGCTGACCGTCGACAGCCCACCCGGGCAGGGCACCCGCCTGTGGGCCGAGCTGCCCCTCGACGAGCCGCCCGGGGAACCGGCGAGCGGAGCCCTGGACCCGCGATCCAGGGCTCCGCACGCCTAAGCGCTCAGGTTGGTGCTCAGGACTGGACGATCGTGACGTTGTCGACGCCGGCCTCGACCAGGCTCGCGGTCGAGGCGTCGGCCGCCTCGATCAGGATCTGGACGCTCTGGCCCGCGTACGGGGTGAGGCTGGCGCTCGCCGTCGCCCAGGCCGCGTCCCGGTCGCTGGCCGCGCCGGCCACCGTGGACAGGACCGTGGTACCGCCGGCGGTCACGACGCTGACGCGCAGGAAGTCGGCCGAGGACGCGTTGCTGCCGTGGCCGAGGTACCAGGAGTACGACAGCGTCAGCGTCCCGCTCGCCGGCAGGGTGATGCTCGGGGACCGCACGCTGGTCGTGCCGCCGTCGATGTCGTTGGCGCCGGCGCTGGAGCCGGCGAGCCGCCCGGTCACCAGGTCGTTCGTGCCGCCGGCCGTGGTGCCCAGCTGCTTCGGGCCGCTCGAGTCCGTCGCCTCCGGGTCACCGCGCTCCCACGCGCCGCTCGTCGCGGTGTCGGTGCCGTTCGGGTTCGTCACCCAGCCCAGGGCGGTCTCGAAGGTGTCGGACCAGACCGTCGTGCCGGCGACCCCGCAGTACTGTGCCTCCTTGCCGATGACGCGGTACGGGCAGTCGGCGTACTCGGCGATCTGGAGGCTGGCCTCGCGGTTCAGCGCGGTCTGCGCGGCGATCACCTCGTCCGGCGGGTAGAAGCCGCCGCCGCCCGACGAGCCGGGGTACATCTCGAAGGTGTAGGACCAGATGCCCTGGTTGCCCCACAGCCAGTCGTCGATCGAGCCGTCGGTGATGTACAGGTCGCTCGCCTGCTCGGGCGTGTAGCCGTTGGTGCCGGCCATCTGGACGCCGAGCGTGCGGAACGTCGCCTCCTGGTCGGCGTCCAGGCCGGGCGCGGTGTTGGCGGTCGTGTAGCCGAACGGCCAGAGCACGAGCCTGCCGTACGTGTGGAAGTCGATGTGCGTCTTGATCTGCTGCACTCCGCCGACGCGGCGGCCCAGCACGAAGTCGCGCACCCGCTGGGTCTCCGGCGCGGAGAACGCCGACGGGCCGCGGTAGGTCTCGGAGCTGGTGGTGCCCGACGACCCGCCGCAGCAGCCCCAGTTGTAGCCCCAGTTGCGGTTGAGGTCGGTGCCCACGTTGCTGCTGCCGCTGTTCGGCTGGCGGTTCTTGCGCCACGAGCGGTAGGAGCCGGTGGCGATGTCGTACTCGCCGCCGTCGGGGTTCATGTCCGGCACGATCCAGATCTCGCGCGAGTTGACGACGCTGGTGATCCGCGCGTCGGTGCCGTAGCCGTCGGTGAGCTGGCGGATGAGGTACAGCGCCATCTCGACGGTGAGGTGCTCACGGGCGTGCTGATGCGCCGTGTAGAGCACCTCGGGCTCGTTCTCGTCGGTCGCGACGTTGTCGGAGATCTTGATGACCGGGATGTCGCGGCCCTCATACGACGTGCCGAGGCTGGTCTTGCGCAGGATCGCCGGGTAGCTGGTCGCGGCCGCGTTGAGCTCGGCGACCATCTCGCTGTAGTTGTGGTACAGCGAGTCGGCCGACGGGAAGTCGAGGATCGTCGGCGGTCCGGGCGGGGTCGCGGCGCGCAGGGCGCGGGTGACGGTGAAGCCCTGCTGGCGCAGCAGCGCCACCTCGGACGGCGTCGCGGTGATGTCGGCGACGCCGTGCTCGACACCGTCGAGCGACGCGCCGGTGGCGGCGATGCGGTTGCGGTCGTCCAGGGTCCGCACGTCGCTCACGACGTACGCGCCGGCGGTCTCGGCGGGATCGGCGCTCGCCCGGCCGGGGGCGACCAGGAGGGCGCCGGCCAGGACGAGGGCGAGGGGAATGGAGAGCCTCCGGGTGGTGTGGCTCATCAAGCCTCCTTGGATGTGGAGGTGCACGAGAGCTCCAGAGGACCACCCACCGCATGGTCATATCAACATACGTCTTTTCAATAACATCGACGATCAACGACGCGGGTCAGGGCCGCCTCCGCCTGTGCGGCCAGGGCCGGGACCAGGTCGGCCGCGGAGGGCACGTCGGTGACCAGGCCGGCCGCCTCGCCGGCCCACCGCGGCAGCGCCGGCACCGCGCCGCGGGCGACGTCGTCCGCGTACCCCGCGAGCGCACCGGGCTCCGTGGCCAGCTCGGCCTCGCGCCCGCGCCAGCGGTCGAGATACGGATGGCCGAGGGTGCGGGCGGTGTACCGCGCGGGCCAGGCCGACCCGCGGGCGATGTCGAGCACCCGGTTCCGTTCGGTGTCGTCGCCGCTCGCCGCGACGATGGCCGCGACGGTCGCCGGGTCGGCCAGGGCCTCCGCGGTGGCCTGGAAGCGGGTGCCGATGAGCGCCCCGGCCGCCCCGAGCACCAGCGCCGCGGCGACCCCGCGCCCGTCCCC